>VAYK01000020.1 GCA_005884985.1 Actinomycetota bacterium
CGCGATTGGAGCGTTGTAGGACCGACGGATCGCCGGGCCAGGGCGTGAGCGCGACGAGCGCTACCTCGAGGCCGACGGCTCTCGCCGCCTCGATCGTGAGCAGCGTGTGGTTGATCGTCCCCAGCCCGGGGCCGGCCGCGATTACAACCGGCAGGCCCAGCTCGCGAGCGAAGTCACGAACCAGGTAACCGAGTGTCAGCGGCACCAGCAGTCCGCCCACCCCTTCGCAGACGAGGTAGTCGGCCCCCGTGGCGGCGCCGCGGGCGGCCCGCACCAGCCGCGCGGGCTCGATCCCCTCGCCGGCCAGCTCGGCGGCGAGGTGGGGGGACACGGGCGGGCCATAACGGTAAGGCGCGATCGCGTCGTCCGGCTGGGCCGAGCCAGCCGCGCGGCGTAACAAGGCATGGTCCGGCTCGCCACGGCCGTCGAGGCCACTGACCGCCGGCTTGAATACCGCGACCCGGGCGCCGGCGGCGACGAGCGACCGCGCGATCACCGCGGCCACCACCGTCTTCCCGACCTCGGTGCCCGTGCCGGTGACGAAGAAGCCCCGCACCCAGGAGCTAGGCGGCGCGCCGCAGTCGCGAGACCGGTGAAATTCGCTGCTCCGACCCCCGGGCGACGATGTCGAGCTCCTCGGCCGCCTGCCCGATCACGGCCGCCGCCGCGCAGAGCTCGTCGGCTCTGTGGTTGGCCATCACCGAGAGGCGAAGCCGCGAGGTCCCCTCGGGCACGGTCGGCGGCCGGATCGCCTGAGCGAACACGTGGCCCTCGAGCGCCCGCTCGCAGAGCGCCGTCGCCGGCCTCGCGTCCCCGACGACCACCGGGACGATCTGGGTGCGCGATGCGCCGACGTCGAGCCCCTGGCCGGCGAGGGCATCCCGCAGGATGGCGCCGTTGCGCCGCAGCTGCTCGACCATTCCGGGCTGCCCGTCGAGCAGGCTGAGCGCGGCGAGCGCCGCGCCGATCGTGGGAGGGGGGAGGGCCGTGGAGAAGATGAACGGTCGCGCGGTGTTGATCAAGAGATCGACGACCTTCGCGCTCGCGCAGACATAGGCGCCGTAGCTCCCCAGCGTCTTCCCGAGCGTGCCGACGACTACGTCCACCTCGCCGGACAGTCCGGCCTCGGCGACGGCCCCACGCCCGCCCGGGCCCAGCGCGCCCGTCGCGTGCGCCTCGTCGACCATCAGGCGGCAGCCGTGGCGGCGCGCGAGGTCGAGCAGCTCGGCGATCGGGGCGACGTCGCCATCCATCGAGAAGACGGCGTCCGTGACGATCAGGGCGCCCTCGCCGCCCGCCTTGCGCAGCCCCCAGGACAGGTGCTCGAGATCGGCGTGACGGTAGATGAAGCGCTCGGCGTGAGAGATCCGGCAGCCGTCGATGATGCTCGCGTGGTTGAGCTCGTCGGAGAACACCCGCTCGCCGCGGCCGGCCAGCACTGCGATCGTTCCGAGATTGGCGAGGTAGCCCGATCCGAACAGCAGCGCCGCCTCGTAGCCCGAGAACGCGGCGAGCCGCTCCTCCAGCTTGCCGTGCAGGGACATGTTCCCCGAGACCAGGCGGGAGGCGCCGGCGCCGGCGCCGAACCGCTCCGCTGCGTCCGCGGCGGCCTGGCGGACGCGGGGATGGTCGGCGAGGCCCAGGTAGTTGTTGGAGCACACCAAGAGGACCTCGGCGCCGTCGAGCGTCACGCGCGGCCCCTGCGGGCTCTCGATCAGCCTCAGGCGCCGATACAGCCCCGCCCGGCGAAGGTCCTCGAGGCGGTCGGCGACGTCGCTCACGGAGGACCTAGTCCCCCCAGCCCGCCGGCTCAGGGTACGGGGGCGGCTTGCGCTTCTGCTTGACCACGCGGAGCTGCGTCGACGGGTCCCAGAAGTTGGCCTCGGTCTGGCGGTCGATCAGCTCCTCGATCGGGTTCGGGGGCGGTTCGCCCTCGAGCCAGCCGGAACGGTTGTCGGGCCGGGGGTTGGCGCCGTTGTCGGACTGTCGCGCCACGTTCAACCCCAGCTCCTCGAACATCGCCCGGTCGTCCTCGGGCTCGGCGCCCAGGGTGGTCAGGAAGTTCCCCATCATCACCCCGTTGAGGCCTGCCTTGACGGCCAGGGGCTGCAGCTCGTGCAGATTCTCGACCCGCCCGCCGCAGAGGCGGAACAGCGCGTCCGGGAGGACGAGCCGGAAGATCGCCACCCACTTGACGACCTCCCACGGGTCCATTAGCGGCCGGTCGCCGAACTTGGTCCCGGGCCTCGGGTTGAGCAGGTTGATCGGCACCGACGTGGGATCGATCTCGGCCAGCTCGAAGGCCATCTCGACCCGCTGGCGCGGCGACTCGCCGAGGTTGAGGATCCCCCCGACGCAGGTCTCGAGCCCCGCCTCCTTGACCGCGTCGATCGTGCGCGTGCGGCCCTCGTAGCGGACCGTGGTCGTCACCTCCGGGTAGTAGGAGCGCGAGGTCTCGACGTTGTGGTGGACTCGCTGCACGCCCGCGTCGGCGAGCCGCTTGGCGCGATCGGCCGAGATGTGGCCGATCGACGCGCAGCGCTTCAGGTTGGTGTGCTCGGCGACCAGCCGCGCGCCATCGACGATCTTCTCGAAGTCGCGCTTCGACAGCCCCTGCCCCTGCGTGACCATGCAGAACCGGTGGGCTCCCGCCGCCTCGGCCGCCTTGGCGTGTTCGAGGATCTGCTCGGGGCCCATCATCGCGTGCATCGGCGTGTCCGCCTCGGCGTAGCGCGACTGGGCGCAGAAGCCGCAGTCCTCTGCGCAGCCCCCCGACTTGGCGTTGACGAGCGAGCACATGTCCGTCGACTCGCCGAATCGTTCCCTGCGCACCTCCCAGGCGCGCTCGACGAGCTGGATGATGTCGTCGCGCTCGGAGATCTGGGCCAGCTGCATGGCCTCGTCGAAGGTGATCAGTGGTGGCATCGGACGCCCATCGCCAGCAGATGGCAAGGCTAGGCGGCGCCCCGGACGGCCAACTCGAGCGGGGGGGACCGATGCCAGTGACTTGAGCGCCGGGCGGCTGGCCGGCGAGCGGCTGGTGGCCGGCTTCGATGGCCCGCGGACGCCGCGCGCTGTCAAGCAGATGATCCGCGACGGGCAGCTGGCCGGCCTGATCCTGTTCTCCGACAACCTCCCGAGCCGCGATCACGCCCGCCGGCTGATCCGCCGCCTGCAGACGATCCACCGACCCAAGGGCCTGAGCGATCCCCTGCTGGTGATGGAGCTTCGGAGGCAAGCCGCGACGACCTCGAGCACCGCGCCCCGCCACAACGGTCGCCACCGCTGCGCCCGCGTCCCTTGGCGGTTTAACGCCCGTGCCACTCGGGCTTTCGCTTCTCGGCGAAGGCCCTGATGCCCTCGCGGAAGTCCGCGGAGCTGAAGCACGAGCGCCGCAGCTCGATCAGCTCACGCTCCTGCTCCGGAGTGAGGCGCGCATAGGAGTTGAGAGTCTCGATCGCTTGCTTGTTTCCGCGCAGGGAGAGGGGGGCATTGGCGGCGACCTCGGAGGCCAGCTCGAGGGCGGTCTCGTCGAGCTTCTCGTCCAGGACGGTGTCGTGCACGAGTCCGATCGCCATCGCCCGCGGGGCGCTCAGGCTGCGGCCCGTCAGGAACAGCTCCTTGGTCCGCGCGACGCCGACCACGTCGATGAACCTCTGCAGGCCCGTGTGCCCGTAGATCAGCCCGAGCTTCGCCGGAGGCATGCCGAGCTTGGCACCCATGGCGCACAGTCGCAGGTCGCATCGGATCGCGAGCTCAAGGCCACCCCCGAGGCAGTGCCCGTTGATCGCGGCGAGCACCGGATAGGGGTGGGCGCTCACCGCGTCCATCGCGGCGTGGAAGGGATGGGCGACGAGGGCCTCCGCCTCGTCGGCGAAGGTCTCCTCCGGGATGCCGGCGATGTCGTAGCCGGCCGAGAAGACCTCGCCGGTGCCGGTGATCACCACGCAGCGGATCTCGATCCCCCGGTCGAGCTTGGGCAACACCTCGGCGAGCGCGTTGAGGATCTCGTGGTCGAGGGCGTTGCGCCGCTCGGGATTGGAAATCCTCAACCGGGCCACCGCCTCGGCCGGGTGATCGAGGACCAGCTTCCCCCCGGCGAGCGACCGAGGCCCGCCGCCTCCTCCGCGCTGGCGTCCGGGGGCGGCGGGGTCGCTGGTCATCCCAGGACGACGAGGACGTCGCCCTCTTGGACCGACTGGCCCTCCTCGCAGCGGATCTCGGTCACGGTGCCGGGGTCCTCGGCCTCGACCGGCATCTCCATCTTCATGGACTCGAGGATTACCACCGTGTCGCCCTCGCCGACCTGATCGCCGACCGCGACCTCCACCTTCCACACGGTTCCGGTGATGTGAGCCTCGACATCCGGCATGGCGCGGCAGAATAGCCGTCCGTGAGCGGCAACCCGGTGGTGATCGTCGCGGCGCACAACGAGGCGGACCGGATTCGGGCCACGCTGGAAGCGTTGGCGAGGGCGTTTCCGGGCGCTCAGATCGTGGTGGCCGACGACGCCTCGAGCGACGGCACCGGCGAGGTCGCGCTCTTGCGCGGCGCCGAGGTCGTCGGCCGCCGAAAGCCGCGCGGCAAGGGAGGCAACGTGACCGCAGCGGTCGAGACCGCGCCAATGACCCCGATCCGCCGACGTTCTTGCTCTGCGACGCCGACCTGGGCGCCTCTGCCCGCGAGCTGCGCGGCTTGGTGGGGGCGGTGGAGGGCGGCGACTGCGACCTCGCGGTCGCCACCTTCCGCGATCGCGTCGGGGGTGGCTTCGGCATCGCGCTCCGCTTCGCCCGCTGGGCGATCGAGCGCCGCTGCGGGTATCGAGCCGAGGCTCCGATCTCCGGTCAGCGGGCCATGCCCGCCCATGTGCTACGGGCAGTGGTGCCGTTTGCCCCCGGCTATGGAATGGAGACCGGAATGACGATCGACGCTGTGCGCGCCGGCTACCGGCTGCGCGAGATCGAGCTCGACCTCGAGCATCGCGCCACGGGCCACAGCCTCGGCGGCTTCCTGCACCGCGCCCGCCAGCTCTTTGACTTTGGGCGCGCCTATGCCTCCAGGCGCGACCGCTAGCTTCGCTTCGCGTAGTCCCCCAGGTCGCCGAAGTCGAGCATCACGCACGACTCCTCGCCCACGATCTCGGCGTCGTGGCCGGCCGGAATCGCGAACACGTCGCCGGGCCCGATCTCGGCTTGGGAGCCGTCGTCCATATAGACCTTCATGCGGCCTGCCATGCAGTAGCCGAGGTGCGAGAACTTGCAGGAGTCGGTTCCGGCGATCGGCTTCACGTTTTCCGACCACTTCCAGCCCGGCTCGAAGACCCCCCGGCCGACGACCTTGCCGGCGAGGTTGCAGACGTCGGCCTTGCCCTTTCCGTCAAAGGGACGAGTCTCGTCGGGAGAGTTGAAGTTCTTGACCACTGTGGGCATCCGGCGTTCCTCTCTGTCGCTTGACTCCACCCTGCGACCGACCCTAGCGCCCCGCTCGGAGCCTGGCAAGGATGACCGCCACTAGTCTTGGCGCCCGTTGATCCTCGCCATCGACCAGGGCACGACCGGGACCACCTGCCTCGTCTTCGACCGCGACGGCCGGATCGCCGGACGCGCGTACTCGGAGTTCGGGCAGCACTTTCCCGAGCCCGGCTGGGTCGAGCACGATGCGGCCGAGATCTGGGACGTGACGCGCCGGATCGCCGTGCAGGCGATCGTGGACGCCGGGATCCAGGGCGCCGACCTGGACGCGATCGGGATCACCAACCAGCGCGAGACGGTCGTCGCCTGGGACCCGGAGACCGGCGAGCCCGTCCACCGCGCGCTCGTCTGGCAGGACCGCCGCACCGCAGCGCGCTGCAAAGAGCTCAGGGCGGCTGGACACGAGCCGCTGGTACGGCAGCGCACCGGGCTCGTCATCGATCCCTACTTCTCGGGCACGAAGATCGAATGGCTTCGGCGCAACGTCGAGGCGGCGCAAAGCGCCGTCTTCGGGACGATCGATTCCTGGCTCGTCTTCAAGCTCACCACTCGTCACGTCACCGACTACTCGAACGCCTCGCGGACGATGCTGTTCGACATCCACGAGCTGCGCTGGGACCCCGAGCTCTGCGGCCTGCTCGGGGTCGAACCCGCCAGTCTGCCCGAGCCGGTTCCCTCGGCCGAGATCTACGGCCGCACCGGCGTCTTCGGCGGCGACGTCCCGGTGGCCGGGATCGCGGGCGACCAGCAGGCGGCGCTCTTCGGCCAGGCCTGCCGGCGGCCCGGCATGGCCAAGAACACCTACGGGACGGGCAGCTTCGTCCTCCTCAACACCGGTCGCCACGCGGCGGAGCCCGGCGAAGGCCTGCTCACCACGGTCGCCTGGGGTCTGGGCCAGGAGACGGACTACGCGCTCGAGGCGGCGGTGTTCATCACCGGTGCCGCCCTCCAGTGGCTGCGCGACGGGCTCGGGATCATCGGCACGGCGCCCGAGAGCGAGGGGCTGGCGGCCTCGCTCGATTCGAACGATGGCGTCTACTTCGTTCCCGCCCTGACCGGCCTCGGGTCACCGCATTGGGATCCGTATGCGCGGGGGACGATCGTCGGCCTGACGCGCGGCTCCGGCCGCGCCCAGCTGGCACGGGCCGCCCTCGAGGCGATCGCCTACCAAACGGTGGACGCGGTGCGGGCGCAGGAGGCGGCGGCCGGGGAGGCGCTCGAGGTGCTGAAGGCCGATGGGGGCGCGGTGTCCAATCGCTGGCTGATGCAGTTCCAGGCGGACGTGCTCGGTGCACCGGTGGTCGTTCCCGAGATCTCCGAGACTACGGCGCTCGGCGCGGCCTACCTTGCGGGGATCGCCACCGGCGTGTGGGACGCCGAGCAGGTCGAGGCGATGTGGCGGCAGGCGGCCCGATACGAGCCGCGCATGGGCGAGGACGAGCGCCAGACGCTGCTCGCGAGCTGGCACCGAGCCGTGGAGCGCGCGAAGGGCTGGGCCGAGCGGCCCTAGCGAGCCCGGGTGAGCTGGCCGAGTAACCCCGACGGCCCCCAGGGGTAGAACCGGTCGAGCCGGCCGTGCCGGCTGCTCGTCTATGCCCGACATCAAGCCCCAGGTCTACAAGGACCCTCGCCCCGCGGAGTACTTTGCGCGCTTTCACGAGCGCTCTCGCACCCACGATCCCGACTGGGTCTACGACGTGGCGCGCATCGTGACGACGCCCCCGAGCCTGCTCTTCTACCGGGCCCGCGCGATCGGCGCGGAGCACGTGCCCACCTCGGGCCCCGTGATCCTCGCCCCGAACCACTTCAGCCAGTGGGACCACTTCTTCGCCGGCGTCTACGTACGCCGGAAGGTCCGCTTCATGGCGAAGTCCCAGCTGTTCTCGAACCCGGTGATCAGGTTCATCTTCTGGCACGGCGGCGCCTTCCCGGTCCGCCGCGGCCATCACGACGAGGAGGCGTTCAAGACCGCCTTCGCGATCCTCGATCGCGGTGGCTGCCTGCTGATGTACCCGGAGGGCGGGCGCTCGCGCAGCGGGGGGCTGGGAGAGCCGCGCCCCGGCGTCGGCCGGATCGCCCTCGAGTCGGGCGTGCCCGTGGTCCCCGTCGCGATCCATGGGTCGCTCGGGGTGCGCAGGTGGCGCAAGCTGCGTTTCCCGAAGGTCACCGTGCAATACGGGGAGCCGATCAGGTTCGAGGCGGTCTCCTCGCCGAGCCGGCAGCAGCAGCTGGAGGTCGCCGGGCAGATCTTCGAGCGCGTGCGCGAGATGTACGCCGCGCTCGAGGAGAAGGGTCGCCGGGGCGTGATCAAGGCTCTGCGCGAGGGGATCGGCGCCCGCACGGAGCAGCAGCTCCCGGCGGGCCAGCATCGCTAGCTCGGCCCCGACGTCGTCCGTCGCTCACTCGTATCTCGAGTCCAGCGTGGGCCAGTAGTCGGGGTCGTGCCCGGGGACGATCACGGCCTGCGGGTACTGGCGGGCAAACAGCGCCAGCTCCTGGCGCGAGCGCCGCCAGGTGTGGCGGTCGAGGGGGCGCAGCGGCTCGGGTGCGTTGCCGAGCTGAGCGTGGGTGTAGATCGCGTCGCCGGCGATCACGAAGTCGCGGTCGCGCAGGCGGGCGATCACGCTCTGGTGACCCGCCGAGTGCCCGGGAGTGAAGGCAAGCCGCACGCTGCCGTCGCCGAACAGGTCGAAGGTGCGGCCGAAGGTCGAGTATGAGGCGATAGCCGGACCCGCGTAGCTGAGCGTCCGGTAGTCGAACACGTAGTCGTAGTGCGCCGGCCGGTAGCGGTGCAGCAGCGGGCGGGGGTCCGTGGTCGCCGCGTGCCACTCCGCGACGGAGATCACGAGGGTCGAGTTGGGGAACTCGGACATTCCCGAGGCGTGATCCTGATGCAGGTGGGTCATGACGACCAACGGAACGTCCCTGGCCTCAATCCCACGGTCACGAAGCTGGGCGGACACGTCTCGCCCGGGCTCGATGCGCGGCCGCGCGGTCCGGGCCCACGCCCGTCCCATGTTCTCGCGCGGCTTCGCGGCCACCGACGGGTGCAGTCCCGTGTCCACGAGCATCGGGCCTGCACTGGGATGCCGGATCAGGAAGGCGAGACACGGCACGGTCCACCACCTGGAGCGCGAGGTGATGGCGCCGAGCACCTTGAGCGTCTCCAGGCCGCCCCCGGGGCGCTCGAAGAAGGCGCGCGGGAACTCCAGCTCGCCGCCGAGCAGAGGCTCGACGGTGACCGTGGTTCCCGGCTCGCCGCCGGCCAGCGGCTCGGTCAGCGGCTTCGGCTCGGCGTGGAGCTTCATCGGCCGGTCAGCGTAGCGGGGCGGACCCGGCAAACAGACCCTTGCAGCTCGCTCCGGGCGGCCCGTTGCCGAGGATAAGCTCAGCGGCCAGTGGTCGACGATCCCGCATCGCGAATCTTCCGACCGGACCTGTTGGCGGGCCGGGTGTGTGTCGTCTCCGGCGCTGGCACCGGCCTGGGGCGGGCGACTTCACTCGAGCTGGCTGGCCTGGGCGCGACCGTGGTCGGCTGCGGGCGGCGGGCCGAGCCACTCGAGGACACGATGAACGCCATCCGCGAGGCTGGCGGAGTGGCGGAGGCGGAGCCGATGGACATCCGCGACTCCGATGCGGTAGAGAGCCTGTTCGACGGGATCGTCGATCGCCACGGTCGGGTCGACCTGCTCGTCAACAACGCCGGCGGCCAGTTCCTCAGTCCCGCGGAGGCGATCAGCCCGAAGGGCTTTCGGACCGTGATCGAGC
>VAYK01000117.1 GCA_005884985.1 Actinomycetota bacterium
CTCGAAGCTGGTGGAGCGGCTCGACTTCGGATTCGAGGAAGGCAAGATCCCCCACACCCTGCCCGGCTGGGTGCACCGGAAGGTGATGGAGCCGCGCGTGTTCGACGAGGGCAAGCGCAAGCGTCCGGAGGAGCTGCTGCGCATGCCGAAGTTCGGGACCACGGACGAGGAGGCGGAGGCGCTCGTCACCGCCGTCATGTCCTTCACCAAGGAGCAGGTGCCCCTGGCCGCACAGAAGCAGATGACCCCGGACGAGCGCTACATCGAGCGCGGGGCGCGGCTGGTGCGCGACAAGAACTGCCGTGGCTGCCACGTGCTCGGCGAGCAGGGCGGGGCCATCCGCGCCGTGGTGGCGGACCAGCTCGAGTCGAAGGGCCTCGACACGCTGACCGCACGCACGCAGACCGTGGCCTTCTCCCCGCCCCTCCTCTACAACGCGGACGCGAAGATCGGCGAAGGAGCGCGCGTGCAGACGGACTGGCTGCACTCCTTCCTCTCCGACCCCTCGCACAAGATCCGGCCCTGGGTGGACCTCCGCATGCCGACCTTCGAGTTCTCCGAGGAGGAGCTGAACGTCCTGACCCGCTACTTCGCGGCCATGGACAAGGTCGCGTATCCGTACGCCCCGCGGCCGCAGCCGGATCCAGCGATGATCGCGGCCGGACGGGACCTGTTCGGGCGCTGGCAGTGCGTAAAGTGCCACGTAGTGGCAGGCAAGCTTCCGAACCAGCCGCCGGAGAACATGGCTCCCGACCTGGCCAACGTGCCGCGTCGGCTGCGCGCCGAATGGCTGCGCCCCTGGCTGTCCGACCCCGGCAAGATCCAGCCCGGCACGCGCATGCCCGCGAACTTCCCCAAAGACGCGGCCGAGAACGCCTATCCGGAAGTGCTGGGCGGGGACCAGGCCAGGCAGATCGAAGCGGTGACGCAGTACCTCATGACGCTGGGTCCGGGCGCGGCCGCATCTCCCGCTCCGCCTGCGCGCGCGACCACGGCCGGCCAGGCCGCCTCCGGAGGCCCGAGCCGATAGCCGCGAGGGAGGTCCGTTGGACCAGGACGGCGGTGCCGAGGCCCCCCGGCAGGGATACGCGCTGATCGTGGGCCCCGTGGGACCGGATCGGGACTGGGCCGCGGTGACGCTGCAGCAGGCCGGTCTCGAAGTCGCGGCCGCGACCGAGGAGGAGATCCTCGGCGGCCGGGACTGGGTCCCGCCGACGCTCGTCGTCCTCGACGATCAGGGCACGCGCGACGAGCGCAAGGCGTCGCAGCGGCGCCTGCAGGCCCATCCCTCGTTCGTGGGGGTGCCCCTCCTGATCCTCGCCTACGACAACGACATCGACAGCTACACGGGCGCGCTCACCAAGGGCGCGGCCGGTTATCTCATCAAGCCCGTGGGCGCCGACGAGTTCACCGCCGCCGCCCAGAAGCTGTGCGACTGGAAGCGCAACGCCGACCGCTCGGAGAAGCGGCGGAGGCTCCGCCGTCCCCTTCTCATGAAGGTCGACATCGACCTGCGCGCGCGCAAGGTACGCGTTCCCGGCGAGCTGGTGGATGCGAGCGGGGCCGGTTGCCGCATCGAGCTGAAAGAGCCGCTCGAGATCGGCGACCTCGTGCGCATCATCCTGCACGGGCACGAGGACTCCACCCACGTGGCCCTGGGCGCGGAAGTGCGCTGGCACCGCGTGGCCCCCAGCGGCGTCCACGTGGTCGGCGTGCGCTTCACGGGCACGACCGCGCTCCTGGCGGGGAAGCTGCTCGGCTTTGCGTCGACGGGACTGACGTAATGCGCAACCCTCACTCCCTGATCACCTGTCCGTCAGGCGCGCGGCCGGCTCCGGCCGACCTTCTCTCGCATGAAGGTCAAGATGATCCTGCCCGCCCTGACGGAGGCGGTGAGCCCGTTCTTCCGGCCCATCAAGTACTCCCTGTTCCCGCCCCTGGGCCTGGCCACCCTGGCCGCGTACCTCCATCCGGCCGACGAGGTGGAGATCCAGGATGAGCACGTCGAGACGCTCCACCTCGACGATGCCCCCGCTCTCGTCGCCATCCAGGTCTACATCACTTCCGCGCGCCGCGCCTACGCGCTCGCCGACCACTATCGGGCCCGCGGCGCCTACGTCGTGCTCGGCGGCCTCCACGTCACTTCGCTGCCCGGGGAGGCGGCCGCCCACGCGGACACGATCTTCCTCGGGCCGGGCGAGGACACCTGGCCGCAGTTCCTGGCGGACTTCCGCGCCGGCCAGCCCCTCGCGCGTTACCAATCGCGCGTGCGTACCCTGGCCGCCCTCCCCCCCATCCGCCGCGACCTCATCAAGCGCTCGCACTATCTCGTGCCCAACTCGATCGTGGTCTCGCGCGGCTGCCCGCACTCCTGCTCGTTCTGCTACAAGGAGGCGTTCTTCGCGGGCGGCCGCGGGTTCTATACCCAGCGCGTGGACCAGGCCCTGGCCGAGATCGAGCGGTTGCCCGGCCGCCACCTGTACTTCCTGGACGACCACCTCTTCGGCGACGTGCGCTTCGCGTCCGCGCTCTTCGAGGCCATGCGGGGCATGGGACGGCTGTGGCAGGCGGCGGGGACGGTCGCCTCCGTCTTGCGGCCGCGCCTCCTCGAGAAGGCGGTGGCCTGCGGGCTGCGCAGCCTGTTCGTCGGGTTCGAGACCCTGGACGCCGAGAACCTGCGCGCCCAGGCCAAGCCGCAGAACCTGCGACGGGACTACGGCGAGGCCATTCGCCGCCTGCACGGTCTCGGGGTCATGGTCAACGGCAGCTTCGTCTTCGGCATGGACGAGGACGACGAGAGCGTGTTCGGACGCACGGTGGAGTGGGCGGTCGGCCAGGGCATCGAGACCGCGACCTTCCACATCCTCACGCCCTACCCGGGAACGGAGACGTTCCAGCAGATGGAAGCGCAGGGCCGCATCCTCCACCGCGACTGGGATCTCTACGACACGCGCCACGTCGTCTTCCGGCCCGCCCGCCTCCGTGCCGAAGCCCTGGTGACCGGGTACTGGCGCGCGTACCGCGATTTCTATCGATGGCGCAACATCGCGCGCGGAGCGGCGACCAAGCCGACGATGGCGGGGGCAGTGCGCCATGCCGCCTACGCGGCGGGATGGAAGAAGTTCGAGCCCCTATGGGACTGGCTCATCCGCGCGCGCCGGGTCGGCCGGGCGCTGCCCGTACTGGAGACCGTGCTCGAGGGGTTTGCGGGTCCGCGGCGGCGTCCCGCGCGATCAGACCAGCGCGCAGAGGGGCACGGGCACGTAGAGGCCGAGGGAGTCGGCCTCTCTCAGGGCGGGCACGCCACGGGCTCGCTCTCGGCGGGGCGGGGGATGAGCGCGACCTTGCCCGCCTTGAGGTAACGCACGCCGTCTAGGATCAGCACCTTGCCGCTGACCTCGCCGCGATAGGTGGGATCGAGCTGGAAGCCCTTGCCGGAGGGCCGGCGGCCGGTGACCCAGACCGGGCCTTCCGACGTCACGATGACCCAGTCCGCGCTGTCGCGCCGCGACGCCTCCGGCACGTCCTTGCAGAGGTTGGCGCCGCGGAACTGGCCGATCGCGCGAACGGGCTTGCCGTCCGAAGCGGCGGCGTCGAGGCCGGTGTCGGCCAGGGTACGCGTGGCCGCGCGGCCGGGACGCTCCTTGCCGCGATCCGAGATCTTCAGCAGGGTGATCGACTGCTCGGGCCATCCGGGCTGGGCGTCGGGCAGCTGCGGGAGCAGG
>VAYK01000118.1:0-1832 GCA_005884985.1 Actinomycetota bacterium
CTTCCATGGGGTCTCCGACACCACCAACAACAAGGACTTCCACCTGTTCGCCACGCGGGTCGGCGCCCACCCGGCGGTGCTCGAGGACTTCTACCACTGGGACACGCCGCTGACCTCGGGGGCGCTGCAGCGCTGGCATCAGACCAGGACCAGGGGCGTGCTCAGCCTCTCGACCGCCCCCGGCGGGCAGCCGGAGCTGATCAGCCCGCGCCAGATCGCCGAGGGCCGCGACGACCACTACCTGGTGCGACTCAACCAGACGATCGCGGAGTCGAAGCAGGTCGTCTACATCCGCCTGTTCCCGGAGATGAACGGCCACTGGAACCCCTACTGCGCCTTCAACGCCAACGGGACGAAGAAGGGCCGAAGCCACTCCACGAACAACTTTCGTCGGGCCTGGCAGCGGACCGTGCTGATCATTCGCGGCGGCAAGCGCGGCGCGATCAACCAGGAGCTACGCCGGCGCCACATGCCGCGAATCCTGCAGGCGTCTTCCAACCACGACCCGATCTACGCGTCCGAGAACGTGCAGAGGCATCTGGACCGGCCGAAGGTCGCCTTCATGTGGTCGCCGCAGACGATCGGCTCACCCAGCGTCCCCGGCAACCAGCCGGGCGCCTACTGGCCGGGCAAGCGCTTCGTGGACTGGGTCGGCGCCGACATCTACTCGGCGTTCGCGTCGCGCGGAGTCTGGACGGCGTTCAAACGCTTCTACCGCCACTGGCGCCACATCCCGTTCGTGGTTGGCGAGTACTCGCCCTGGAACAACGACTACAGCGGCGACTTCACCCGCAAGCTGTTCCACTTCGCCCTGCGGCACGGGCGAACGAGGATGCTGATCTATTACCGCAGCGTCAACCCCGACACCCCCTACGACGTCAACTACTGGCCCCGGGCAAAGAGGGTGCTGCGGCACATGCTCAACAAGCGCCGCTTCGCCCCGTACGCGAGCCGCCGGCACCACTAACCCAGCAGTCGGCGTCCGCTCGAGACGCTCATGCGTGCCGCCTTCACGCGAGGCTGTCCCACACAGTTGCGGAAGCCCGTCTCTCTACGTGGGTCCCATGGGTAGGGTCTCGGCCAGCTCGACGCCTGCGACCTCGTAGGCCTCCGGTTGGTCGAGCGTCTCGCGCTCCAGCAGCGCGCGGGCCAGAGCATCGAGCCGCCCGCGCTCGCGTTCGAGCAGCTTGATCACGTCCTGCTCGGCGCCGTCGACAATTCTCCGGACCTCCTCGTCGACGAGCTGCTGGGTCGGGGGCGAGGCCGGCACTGAGCCGGGCAGCAGCGCTCCGTCCTGGCGGCCGTCCGTGACAGCGACCGCCCCGATCGCGTCGCTCATCCCCCAGCGGCCGACCATCCCGCGGGCGATCTGCGTGAGGTTCTGAATGTCCGACTCCGCGCCGGTGGTCAGGTCGCCGAAGACGACCTTCTCCGCCGCGCGTCCGCCGAGTGCCACCTTGATCTTCGCGAGGAGCTCATCGCGGGCGTAGTTGAAGCGGTCGGCCTCCGGGGTCGAGAGCGTGACGCCCAGCGCCTGCCCGCGCGGGATGATCGAGATCTTGCGCACCGGGTCGGCGCCGGGGGTGAGCATGCCCACCAGCGCGTGGCCTGACTCGTGGTAGGCGGTGCGTTCTCGATCTGCGTCGGTCATCACCACCTGGCGCTCCGCGCCGAGGATGATCTTCTCGATCGCGTCGGTGAAGTCCCGCTGCTCCACCGCGGCGTGATCGCGGCGGGCGGCGAAGAGCGCTGCCTCGTTCACGACCAGCGCGATGTCGGCACCGGTCGCCCCCGGCGTTGAGGCCGCGACGCGGTCGAGGTCCACGTCGGGC
>VAYK01000118.1:1868-7912 GCA_005884985.1 Actinomycetota bacterium
CGCCCCGGGCGAAGCAGGGCAGGATCGAGGACCTCGGGGCGGTTCGTGGCGCCCAGGACGATCACGTTCGTGCCGGCGTCGAACCCGTCCATCTCGGTCAGGATCTGGTTGAGCGTCTGCTCGCGCTCGTCGTGGCCGCCGCTGATCCCGCCCACGTTGCCCGCGCGCGAGCGGCCGATCGCGTCCAGCTCGTCGATGAAGACGATCGCTGGCGCCGCCTCCTTGGCCTGCTTGAACAGGTCGCGCACGCGCGAGGCGCCCACGCCGACGATCGCCTCGACGAACTCCGAGGCCGACATGGAGAAGAAGGCGGCGTCCGCCTCGCCCGCGACCGCGCGGGCCAACAGCGTCTTGCCGGTTCCGGGCGGCCCGTAGAGCAGCACGCCCCGCGGGACGCGCGCGCCGAGCTTCGTGTAGCGCTGCGGGTTCTTCAGGAAGTCCACGACCTCGACGAGCTCGTTCTCCGCCTCCTCGATCCCCGCCACGTCCTCGAACGTCACTCGCTCCTGCTCGCCGGGCTTGACGCGCCGCGCGGTCGAGCGTCCGAAGCCGCCGAGCACGCCGCCTCCTCCCGCCCCCACCTGGCGGCGGGCCAGCCAGACGAAGAAAGCCACGAGCAGGATCGTCGGAAGGAAGCCGAGCATGAGCGTGCTCCACAGCGACCGGCCCGTATCAGGCGGCTCGGCGTTGACGACGACGTTCTGACGGTCGAGCAGCCCGGTGATCCGAGTGTGATCGATGAAAGCGGGGATCTCGGTCTGGAAGCTCGTGACCGTCACGGGCCCGGCGTCGCCGGGGGGATCGTAGGTCGCCTCGCGCTTCAGCTCGCCCTCGATTGAGTCCTCCTGAGAGCTGATCTCGTTGACGTTGCCGGCCTTGACCTGGTCGACGAAGAAGGGCTGGTAGGGCACCCGCTGACGCTCCGCGGGGCCGCGGGTAACGAACGAGATCACGAGGTTCACCACCAGCAGCCCGAGCAGGATCGCGATGAACAGCCGGCTCCGGGGGATCATCGGCGGCTTGGACTCGGGCCGGGCTCCGCGACCGTCGGGCGCCGGATCCACGCGCCAGCCGGAGGGGTCCGCCTTTGGAGGCGACGAGCTCTCAGCCGGCGAGTCGGAGGCCAGGTCGCTCACTGTACTCCACACGCCGGTAGCGAACGTAAACGACGCGAGAGCCAAACGTCCGTGTCTCGACCAGCTCCAGGTTGATCCTCTCGCCCAGGGCCGGGAAGTAAGGCGTGCCGCCACCCAGTACGACCGGACTGACGAAGAGCCGGTACTCGTCGATGAGGCCCAGCTTCGTGAGGGTGGAGGCCAGGCCAGCGCCGCCGACGGCCAGGTCCTTTCCTGGTTGTTCCTTCAGCTTGGCGACCTCTTCGGCGACGCTGTCCCTGACCAGCCTGGCATTGCCCTCGACTTTCTCGAGGGTCTTCGAAAACACGATCTTCGGCATGTCCTTCCAGATGCGGGCGAACTCGAGCTCGTGGTCTGGGGCCGACGGTTTCTCGTCAGCGGTCTCCCAGTACGCCATCACCTCGTAAAGCCGCCGTCCGTAGAGGTGTGCGCCCATCTCCCGCGTCTGCTGGTTATGGAACCGATGCAGTTCCTCGTCCGGCGCCGACCAGTCGATCTCGCCGTCGGGGCCGGCGATGAAGCCGTCCAGCGACACTCCCATCGAGTAGATCAGCTTCCGCATCACAGTGCTCCTCGGTTGGCGCCCAATCTTCCGTGATTTATGACCTCGCGTCGCCTCAATGCTCATCGGTGGCCACCTCTCGTCAGGCCCGACGCGCGAATGTACATGCTCCGAACGGCAATCGATCCCAGGCCGGCGAGGTACCGCTAGTCGGCCGGCCGGTAGGTCAGGTGCACCACGCCGCTCTCGTACGCCTCAGTCTCCGCCAGCGTGAACTTGGTCTTAGCGTCCCCCTTGGCAAACAGCTGCTCACCGGAGCCGAGCGTCAACGGAAAGACAAATAAGTGCAGCTCGTCCACCAGGCCATCGGCGAGCATTGCCCGAACGAGCATGCCGCTGCCACTGACGTAGATGTTGCCGTCGATTCGCTCCTTGAGTTCGCCGATCGCCTCCGGGTCATAGGGACCAAGAATGGTCGAGTTGTTCCACTCGGCGCTTTGGAGTGTCGCCGAGACCACGTACTTCGGTGACTCGTTCATGAAAGGGGCGCCGGGGTCGTCCTCGGCGGTACGGGCCGACCAAGCCGGCGCGAACATCTCGAAGGTTCGGCGTCCGAGGAGCAGCGCCTCGCTCGACCCCATGACTCGGCTGATGGCCTCGCCCATCTTGGGATCGAACGGATAATCCATCGTCCAGGTCGGTGACTCGATAACCCCGTCCAGCGTGATGAACTCATGTATCAGGATCTCGCCCACAATGTTCTCCTTTTAGATGCGCGGGTGTGTTTGGAGCTATTCGTCACCCCTTTAGACCGATCCTGGGTCGAGAATTCATCGCCCCGTGAAATGCGAGCCGCCCGCCGCTGCTTCGGACGAGCAGCGATAGTCGCGCGGTTCCGTCACGCCACTCCTGCTTCGCGCGATAGGCGACAGTCGCTTTGCATGGAAGGCAGCAGGGAGGCTGAAGTCGTGCCTGGGCGCAGTGAGCTGTGGGCCTAGCCCCGCGGACAGGCCACGGGGTAGGATCGGCGCAAAGACAAGCGAGGAGGAGGTGCCGATGTACGCACGTGTCGTCAGGTTCACCGACGTGACCCCCGAAAGGATCGCCGAGATCGTCGCCCAGGTCGGAGAGTCCGACGAACCGCCCCCCGGGGTGGACTCGACCGGATTCACGCTGTTCGTCGACGACGCACAGGGAACGGCCATCTTTGTCGGGTTCTTCGAGACGGAAGAGAAGATGCGCGATGCGAGCGCGGTGTTCGATCAGATGGACTCCTCGGAGACCCCTGGCACCCGCGCCTCTGTTGACCTCTGCGAGGTCAAGGTCGAGCGCAGCATGCCGTGAGGGCTCCGCATCATCCTCGAGCGCGAAGAGGCGCTCTGGGCCCAGCTCGCGGGCCCAGGCAAGCTTCTGAGTGGCAGAAGGGCGGACCGCCGGCGGACGTGCCTTGGTGGGGGCTTCATTGCCAAGCTCCTATCGGGTCACGCTGGCGTTCCTCGGCGGCGACGGGCGACAGAACGCAATCCGGTCAGCCCGCAGGCGACAGCGCAGTATCAGGTCAGCCCGCCGCCGGGCCGAGGCTACGCCGGACGGTCGACGTCAATCCCGTCGCGTCCGTGGCGGGAGGGTGACACCAAACGAGCAGTATCTCGCGAGCGCGGATGTCTCAGTCAACGAACGACAGCAAATGCTCCAAGCCTCCCCACTCGAGCGCTTGTTGGACCGGCGCCGATGCACGCCGCATTCGAAGCCGGCCTCCCGCCCGAAGCGATTGGTTCGCGATCCGGACCACGGATCGAAGGCCCGTGGAGTCAATAAGACCCACGCCTCCGAGGTCCAGGACGACGGTTGAGGCGTCACCGCTGATCGCCAGTCGCAACTCTGCTTCGAAGGTCTCGGCGGTGGAGCGACTGAGCTCCCCGATGGCGCGAACTGTGAGCGTGTCGCCAGCTTGCTCCATCCGGACGGTGAGTGGCCCGTCCTGGCGCGTTCTGTCCCAGTGGTCCATTGGCCGTAGTAACCCCGACATTCCGCCTCCGAAACGCGCTCTGTGAGTATGGGGCGAGGGCGTACCCCCGCCCCACACTGCAGTTTCGCCTACGGGAACAGCGTGCCGGACGAGAACGTGCCCGGAATCGAGGCAACGTCGTTCGGCGTCACAGACGTATCCGTGAGCTTGACGTTCGTGTAGGTAACCGAGATCAGGTGCAGCCTCTGGCCGCTCGGGCAGGTGAACGTTCCTGGCCCTGGCGGACCAACGGTGATGCTGCCGTGCGTCGAGCCGTTCCGGACATCGAACGTGTCGCTGCTGCTGACGGGTCCGGAGACGGTCTCCTTGTTTCCGGCCTTGGGATGGTTGCCACCGTTGTTGAAGCACTGATATTCGGCGGTTGCGTCCGCGCTCAGAGTGATCCCCGCGGTCGTCGCACCATTCCCCAGGCCAGCTTCCTTGAAGGTGGCAGTGAGGTTTCCGTTGTTGTCGACCGCTGCGCTGGCCGAGATGAAGTGCGGGCTGGTCGCGTGCGCTACTGCCGCGAACGCCAATGTCATCGCTCCGACGATGGCGGCGACGATGAGTCTACGCATTTCCCTGCTCTCCTTTCGGCATGCACATGCATGCGTTGCAGTTGAAAGCGAGAAGCATGAGGACCCTAACGAGGGTGGCGAATCGCCTTTATGACGAGCAACTACACCCTCAATGAGTGCCGCGCACAGCAAGAACGCGCGATGCTCCTCTTCTCCATCCGACCCTATTCGTGCGGTCGGGTTCGGTCAACTCGGTTACCACGAATCCCTACCCGATCGCCATTAATGTCCTACTCCAATCGCCCTAATTTCCTACTCCAGTTGGGGCGTGACTCTGCACCGGCACGCGCGGTGACATCGGGTGCTGGACCGCCGAGAAGCCGCCGCCGGCCTCGTCGCCGTCGATCATGAATCTGACTCCCATGACCCCGCCTTGCCATCGTTGGCCCCAACAACCTTCGCTGCCATCGTTCGCTGCTCCTGACGTGGACCGTCGTGTCTCGCCGAGCCTACGCCAGCGCTCCACCCGGGCACCGAGCTCCCGCAGCCTCGCCCGCCCTCGGCTAGCCCGGCTTCCGCGCCTCGTACAGCGTCTGGCTCGGTATCCGACGGATCCTGACCCGCCGCGGCTTCTCGAAGCCCGCCTCCGCGAGCCAGACGGCCAGCTCGTCCGGGCTGTAGGTGGCGGCAGACGAGGTGAGGTAGAAGAACAGCCCGAGGAACGCGGAGGCGTCCGCGTGCGCGCCCTCCTTCGGCGTGAAGAGGTCTAGCACGGCGAACGTCCCGCCCGGCTTGAGCGCGTCGTGGATCCGCCGGAATAGCGTGACGTTCTGCTCGGGGCTCAGGTGGTGGATCAGGTTGAAGCAGAGCGCGCCGTCGTAGGGTCCGCCGAGGTCGATCGCGAACGCGTCGCCCGCGCGGTGCTCGACGCGGTCGGACATGTCGTGCTCGGCGACGATCTGCCGGCCGACCGCCGCGCTGCCGGGAAGGTCGACGACGGTGGCCTTGAGCCCTGGATGCCGGCGGCAGAGCTCCGCCGAGAACCAGCCGTGGGCGCCCGCCACGTCGAGCAGCGCGGTCGGCTCGTCAGGCAGCCTCAGCGCTTTTGCCACCTCGGGCGCGGACAGCCGGGCGAGCTCGAACTGCCCGCGGATGTAGGTCTGCCAGCCGGGGTCCTCGGGCGGCGTGTCGTGCAGCTCGAAGCTCCTGCCCGTGCGGACGACGTCCTCGAGCTGCGACCACCACTCCCAGTACTGGAAGCAGTCCTGGATGAAGTTGCCGACGTACGTCTCTGACGCGGGATCGAGCCAGCGCCGCGCGTTCTTCGTCAGCTCGTAGCGGCTCCCGTCGCGCTCCACATGCCCGAGCGCGTAGAGTGAGTCGAGCAGCAGGCGCGTGCCCGCCGGCGTCAGCTCCAGCTCGCGCGCGAGCTCGTCCGCGCCGGCCGGCCCTTTTGCCAGCCGCTCGAAGATCCCGAGCCGCACGCCGGCCATGATCGAGCGCGCCATCGGCATCCCGAACATCGCCTCGCCGACCGGCCGCGGGGCGAGGTTGAGCCGCAGGGCGAGCCACTCGGTCGGGTTCTCGGGCCGCAGGTCGGGGCGCACGGTGCAGGATGATGCCACGCGTGGAAGCCCGCCGCCGCCGGGGCGGCGAGAGGAGCCGGCGCAGGCTTGATCCCCCTCTTCCAGGGAGGAGCCAGCGTCGAGGTGGAGCAGGTGGGCGCGCACCGCCTGGCAACTGTGCAACGGGCTGGTGGTGCGGGAGGAGGTCTATACGGCTCCCGGGCATGACTGGGAGCCGGTCGTGCGCGCGGTCGGTCTCGACCCGGCAGACCTGACTGCAAGGCGAAGACGCCTAAGCGAGCCCGGCGCTGACAA
>VAYK01000018.1 GCA_005884985.1 Actinomycetota bacterium
GTACCCCTTCCCACGGGCCCAGGGAGGGCCGACTCTCACCTACTTAGTTTGAGCTAAGTGGCGAGGGCGAACTCATGGTCCGCACGTATTGGTTTTTCCCGGTGTTTAGCGAGGCCTCCGGGAACCTCGGCCTGCAACCATCCGCACGGATCGACCAGATCGAAGCCTGTCGTCCCCGTGCTATGTGGTGGTGACGATTCTACCGCTCAGGCTACATTTACTGAAGTATTGGAGAATGGAGTCGTAGATGGCCGAGAGCGCAACCCAGAGCCTGGGCTACGAGCCGATCCACCCCGGCTCGGGCCGTCCCGAGCGACCGGGCCCGCTGAAGCGGATCGGCGGCGCGATCGCCGCCCTGGGTGTTCTGCTTGCCAAGCTCGGGGCGCAGGCAAAGGCCCTGATCCTGCTGCTGCCGAAGCTGAAGCTGCTGACGACGTTCGGCTCCGCCGTCGTCTCGATCGCCGCCTACGCGCTGATCTGGGGCTTTCCGTTCGCGGCCGGCTTCGTCGCGCTGCTCTTCCTGCACGAGCTCGGGCACGTGATTCAGCTGCGCCGGGAGGGTGTCAAGGCCTCGGCGCCGATGTTCATCCCCTTCCTCGGCGCCGTGATCGCCGCCAAATCGATAGGACGCGACGCCGCCGCTGAGGCCCGAGTCGGACTCGCCGGCCCGGTGCTGGGAACCATCGCATCGCTGGTGCCGCTGGCCCTCTGGCTCGCCACGGGAAGCGACTTCTGGCAGGCCCTCGCCTACATCGGCTTCTTCATCAACCTGCTGAACCTGCTGCCGGTGCTCCCCCTCGACGGGGGACGCGCGATGGCCGCGCTCAGCCCCTGGATCTGGCTGGTCGGCCTTGCCGCGCTGGCCGTGCTCGCCTTCTTCTTCCCGAACCCGATCCTGTTCCTGGTGCTCCTGTTCGGCGGCATGGAGAGCTGGCGGCGCTGGAAACTCCGGAACACGCCCGAGGGCCGCGCGTACCACGCGATCCCGGCCCGCACGCGGGCGCTCGTTGCCGCCACCTATCTGGGGCTGGCGGCGCTGCTCGCCGTGGGCGTGGCGGAGACGTTCCTGTCACGGGGAATCCCGAGCGGGTAGCTCCCTTCGGCGAGCGGAGCGGTGGCCCGATCGCCCTCGAGACGCTTCAGGCTGCGTACCGAGACGAGGGCTGCGTGCTCGAGCCGTGCGTTCCAGCCAAGGTGACGGCGCGTCTAGGAGACTCCCGGCCCGGACATCGGTCACCCTTTGGTCCCGGTGAAGCGCCTCTTCCTCCTGCGGCACGCCGGCGGGAGCGGATCGCGCCGTCCCTCGTGCTGTGCTCGTCGGCGAGGCGAACCCGCGAGACGTTGGAACGGGTAGTGCCCGCGCTGGACGCGGCCAACGTGAGCATCGAGGACCGGCTGTATGGAGCGTCGAGCGAGGGTCTCCTGCAACGGCTGCGAGAGGTTCCGGCAGATGTGGAGTCGGTGATGCTGGTGGGTCACCAGCCGGCGATCCAAGAGCTCGCCCTCGACCTCGCCGGTGATGGTGCCGAGCTCGCGCGGGTGAGGGCGAAGTTCCCCACGACTGCTTTGGCGACCCTACTGTTCGCCGGAGACTGGAGCGAGCTGGGGCCGGGAAGCGCCGAGCTGGTGGCCTACGTGAAGCCGAAGGAGCTGGCCATTGAGCGGTAACCCAACACGGAGGAGAATCCAATGAGCGCACGCGAATTCGACGTCGTGGTCATCGGCGCGGGGCCCCCTGGGGAGGTCTGCGCCGGTCGAATCGCCGAGGGCGGGCTCGATGTGGCGATCGTCGAGGACCACCTCGTCGGCGGTGAGTGCTCCTACTACGCGTGCATGCCCTCAAAGGCACTGCTGCGTCCCGCCGAGGCGCTCGCCGAGGTGCGACGCGTCCCCGGCGCCGCTGAAGCGGTCACGGGGAGACTCGATCCCGAAGCAGCGCTCGCTCGGCGGGACGAGGTGATCCACGACCTCGACGACTCCGTGCAGCTTCCCTGGCTCGAGGAGCGGGGCATAGAGCTCTTCCGCGGGCGCGGGGTCCTCGAAGGCGAGCGGCACGTGAAGGTCGGCGACGACACGCTCGCGGCTCGCACCGCCATCGTCATCGCCACCGGATCGGGGGCGGCGATTCCCCCGATCGACGGGCTTGCCGACGCGAAGCCGTGGGACAACCGCGACGCGACGACGTCCAAGCGAGTCCCGGGCAGCCTCGTAGTGCTCGGCGGCGGCCCAGTCGGCGTCGAGATGGCCCAGGCTTGGCGAAGCCTCGGCTCGCAGGTGGCGCTGGTCGAGGCGATGGACCGCCTGCTTCCGAACGAGGAGCCGTTCGCGAGCCAGCAGGTGACCGACGCGCTGGGGGAGGCCGGCGTGGATGTCCACAGCGGAGCCAAGGCGATGGCGGTAAGGGGGGGCGACGGCGAGGTCACGGTCAAACTGGAGGGTGGGGCGAGCCTCGCCGGTGAGGAGCTCCTGGTGGCCATCGGCCGTAAGGCTCGCACCGACGGGATCGGCCTGGAGACCGTCGGGGTCGAGGTCGAACGCTGGCTCGAGGTGGACGATCAGCTCCGGGTCGGTGGCTCCGTCTGGCTGTACGCGATCGGGGACGTGAACGGCCGGGCGCTGCTCACTCACATGGGCAAGTACCAGGGTCGGATCGCGGCCGACAACATCCTGGGGAAGGAGGCCACCGCGACGGCCGACAAGCAAGGCTCTCCACGAGTCACCTTCACCGACCCTGAGGTCGCGGCGGTCGGCTACACGCTGGCCGGCGCTCGGGAGGCCGGGATCGAGGCCCGCGCCGTCGATGTCCCGACCTCGAGCACCGCCGGGGCGAGCTTTCACGGGCGCGACATGCCCGGGACAACCAGGATCGTGGTCGACGAGGAGCGGCGGGTGCTCGTCGGCGCGACCTTCGTCGGCCCCGAGACGGCGGATTTCCTGCACGCTGCGACGATCGCGGTCGCCGCCGAGGTGCCGCTTGAGCGCCTCTGGCACGCGGTGCCCGCGTTCCCAACCCGAAGCGAGGTCTGGCTCAAGTTGATGGAGAGCTACGGGCTGTGAGGGGCGGTCAGATCGTGAGCTTTCGCTTCAGCTCGGTGAGAACGGCCTGTGGGAAGCCGACGATGCTGTCCAGCTCGTCGAGCGACTTGAAACCGCCCGCCTGCTCGCGGTGGGCGAGCACTCGGCCCGTTTGCGTGACCGATAGCTCCAGGCCGCGCAGCTCGTCGTAGGTCGCCTGGTTGAGGTTGATTTTGCCCTCGGCGGCTGAGGATGGGGTGGCGACATCGGCGTGGGGTCCGCCTGGCCCGGGCTCCGCGGCTGGCTGAGCCGACTCCGCGACCGGCTCCTCGGGCTCCTCCGGCTCAGCGACCGGTTGCTCCTGCGGCTTCGGCTCCTTCGCCTCGACAACCGGCTCCTCGGGCTCACCCTCGGCGATCCTGTTGACCGTCTCGCGCGCCTGCTGCTCGGCCTCCGAGGCACGCTGCTCGGCCTGCGCGATCCGATCGAGCATCTCCCGCAGGCGCCGCTCGCGCTCGATCTCCTCGGTCTTAAGCTGCGCGAGCCGCTCGGCCCGCGCCGCTCGGGCCTCGGCCTCGCTGGCGCGCGCCTCGACCTCCTCGAGTCGCTTGGCGGCGCGTTCGAGCGCGTCCCCTGTGCGCTGCTGTGTGTCCACAAGTCGTGACTCGGCCTGCTCGAGCTCACGGGCCAGCTCCTCCTCCTGGCCGCGGCCACTGGCGAGCTGGTCCTCGGCCGCGCGAAGCCCTCGGCCGCCTTGCGGATGCGCTCCTCCTCTTCCGCCCCCGCCCGCTCAATACGTTCCTCCGCCTCCCGCTGCCTTCCCTCAGCCTCGCGGATCCGCCGCTCCGCCTCAGCCTGGATTCGCTCCTCCTCGCTCGCCGCCGCACTCTCGGCGCGTCTCTGCTCAACCTCCTCCAGACGAGCCTGCGCCGCGCGCTCGGCCGCATCGCGGATCACGCGCTCCTCGTCGGCTCGCTGGACGCCGGCTCCCGGGCTCGGCGCGGGCTCCTCCGGCTGCTGCGGAACGACCTCCCGCGGCTTCCACTCGCTGGCCGTCGGTTGGCTGACCGGCGGCTCAGTCGCCGCTGGTTCAGCGGCCGTCTGTTCGGCGGCCGGGGGTTCGGCGGCCGTCTTGTGGCCCTCGCCCTTGCGAGCCTCACGTTTCGCGCGGCGCTCCTCCCCTTGGGCGCGCCGGTGCTCCTCGCGGGCAGTGCGCCGCTCCTCGAGCACCTTCTTGCGCTCCTGCTTGGCGCGCTGGCTCTCCGCGGCGCGGGCGACGCGCCGCTCCTGTCGCTGGCGCCGACGCCGCGCCGAGGACGACTCCGTGTCGGGCTCCGGCTTGGATGGCGTCTCGGCAGGCTTCTCGGCCGGGGCCTTGGCCTCCGGCTTGGCTGGCGTCTCGGCCGGCTCGCGCGTTGGTGCGGCGGCCTGCGTCCACGCCGTGGCGGCTGGCGCCTGGCGCGTGCGACCGCCCTCCCGCTTCGCCCGACGCTCGGCCTCCTGGGCCTCGCGCTGCTCCTCCTTCAGCTTCCGGCGCTCGCGCTTCGCCAGCTTGTTGAGGCGCTTCCTCTCCTCGTCGCGGCGCCGGCGCTCGTCCCGCTCGCGCTTGCGGCGCTCGCGCCGACTCTCGGGCTTGGCCGTCAGACGCCGGCCGCTCCTGCTCCGAAGCCTGCTTCTTCTCGTTGTCGCGCTTCTTGCGACTGAGCCTGAATGAGCGCACGTCGTAATCGTCGCACGCGAACCGGGCTGCGGGATGCACCACCGGCCGCGTGAAGGCCGTCGTTCAGGCACGCGCACCCACGCTCGTGCCCAGAGCACTCAGCGAAGACGACGGCGGTGCTCGCGCTCCACCTCCCTCTGGACATCACGGTCGCGGATCTGGCGCCGGCGGTCACGATGCTCCTTTCCGCGAGCCAGGGCCAGCTCCACCTTCGCCCATGGCCCCTTGAAGTAGATCCTGGTCGGGATCAGAGTCAGGCCGCGCCGCTGGCTGCGACCGACCAGACGCTCGATCTCGTGACGGTGAAGGAGCAGCTTGCGGGGCCGCTCGGGATCGTGATTGGCGGTGCTCGCCGGGGCGTAGGGCGGGATGTGGGCGTTGCGCAGCCACACCTCGCCGCGCTCGATTACGGCATAGGCGTCGCCGAGCTGCGCCTTGCCCTCGCGCAACGCCTTGACCTCGGTGCCGAGCAGCTCGATCCCGCACTCGAACCGGTCGAGCAGCTCGAACTTCTGTCGGGCGCGGCGGTTGGTGGCGACATCGCCGGAAGCCGGCTTGCGGGCATCCCGCTTAGCCATCGTCGCCCCCATCGGCCGGCACCAGGTCCACACGTCCGCGCGGAGCGTCCACCGAGTCGACCCGCACGGTGATCGGATCGCCGAGTCGCAGGGCGCGGCCGCTGCGCCGCCCCACGAGGGCGGTCTCGGTTTGGTTGAGATCGAATCGGTCGTCGCGCAACAGCCGCACGGGCAGCAGTCCCTCATACACGTCCCCGAGCTCGCCCCCGAAGCGCACGAACGCTCCCGCGCCGATCACGCCGGAGATCTCGCCCTCGAAGCTGCGCCTCCAGCCCGACTCGAACAGCTCACGCCCGAGCAGGAAGGACCCGCAGACGCGATCGGCGTCGCGCTCGATCGCCGCAGCCTCGCGCTCACGCTCGGAGCCGCGCCAGCCGGCATCTCTCACCGCCCGGGGGTCGGGCTCGTCCTCTCCCGCCCCGATCGCGGACAGGAGCGCGCGGTGGACGACGAGGTCCGGGTAGCGGCGGATCGGCGAGGTGAAGTGGGCGTAGGCAGAGCTGCCCAGCCCGGCGTGGCCGAGGTTGCGCTCTGAGTAATAGGCCTGCTTCAAGGAACGGAGCACGAGCGATGTATACGCGTCCCGGCCGTGGCCGCGCCACGCCGTCTCGCGCGCCACGACGCGACTGATCTCACCAACCAGCTCGCCCGCCTCGCTCGGGGACAGCCGCTCGGGTAGTGGCGGAGTCGGCACGTCGAGGGCCGTGAGCTGCTCGACCAGGAAGGCGATCCGCTGCGGCTCGGGCTGCTCGTGGACCCGATACAGGGTGGGGATGCGACGCTTCTCGAGCAGCTGGGCGACGCGCTCGTTGGTGAGGATCATCAGGTGCTCGATCAGCTTGTGGGCCTCCGTCTGGGGGACCGAGTGGGCGCCGGTCACGGCGCCATCGGCGTCGAAGCTGAAGTCGGGCTCGAACGACTCGATCTCCAGCGATCCCACCCGCCGCCGAGCGGCGAGCGCCGCAGCCGCGCGTCGGGCGAGGCCGAGCGGCTCGGCGACCTCGGGCGGCGGCTGGGCGCGGCCGTCGAAGAACGCGTCCAGCTGCTCGTAGTCGAGGCGGGCGTCCGAGCGGATGCGGCTTCTGCAGAAGCTCGTCGACCGAGGCTCGCCGTCCAGGCTGAGCACGATCTCGGCGCTCACCGCGAGCCGGTCCACCCCCGGGGCCAGGCTGCAGGCGGCGTCGCTGAGCGCGGCGGGAAGCATCGGCTCGACCGCCCCGGGCACGTAAGTGCTGGTGCCCCGGCGAAGCGCCTCGGAGTCGAGCCCACCGCCGGGCCGCACATGGGCGGCGACGTCGGCGATGTGGATCCAGAGCCGCACGCCGTCTCCTTCCGTCTCGGCCGAGACGGCGTCGTCGAAGTCCCGCGCCGTCGCCGGGTCGACGGTGAACGTGGCGAGGTGAGCGAGGTCGCGGCGCGCGAGCGGACCCTCGCGCGCCGCCACGGCGGCATCGCGAGCCTCCGACTCGAGCGTGGCGGCGAAGCCGCGCTCCATCCCGCGATCCCAAAGCAGCGCGGCGACCACGTCGCGCGGGCGCTCGGCCGAACCGAGGGCGCGCAGGGCGCGGGCGCCGCCAGGTCCGAAGTCGACCAGCGCAATGTCACCGGGGTCGAGGTCGATCGAGTCCCGTGTCAGGGCGAGCTGCGGCCCGCGCTCGAACAGCGGCTCGGCGATCGTGAAGCGACCGCGCCGCTCCACTGTCGCGACCCGCCGGCCGAGCGCCCCCCGGCGACGGCTCACCTGTTCTCGACGGCCATCTTCTCGGCGAGCACCGCCAGCGCCCGGCGCAGGGCCTCGTCCTGCGGCGTTTTCGGATCGTCCACGGCCCTGACGTCGGGTTTGATCCCCTTGTTGGCCAGCGAGATTCCGTTCGCCGTGAAGTACTGGCCCACGGTGAGGTCCAGCGCGCCGCCCGCCGCCAGATGGATCACCTCCTGAAACGTGCCCTTGCCGAACGAGCGCGTGCCGACGATCGTCGCCAGGTGATGGTCCTCCAGCGCCGAGGCGAGGATCTCGGCGGCCGACGCGGTGTCGTGGTTGATCAGGACGACGGTCGGGTGCTGCGACAGGGGATTGCCGATAGCGTCGTAGTCACGATGCCCCATCGTGCGGCTGTCGGTGGAGACCACCAGCTGGCCCTTGGCGAGGAAGAGGCTCGCCGACAGCACCGCCTCGTTGAGCAGCCCGCCGCCGTTCCCCCGCAGGTCGAGCACCAGGCCCTGCGCGCCGTGGCGGTCAAGGCGCTCGAGCGTCGAGGACAGCTCGCCGTGCGCCCCCTGGCTGAAGGTCGCATACGAAACGTATGCGACCTTGCTGGTGCCCGCTCGCTTGATCTCTCCCACGGCGACCGGCACCGCGACCGAGGCGCGCTTGAGGCGGATGTTGCGGGTCGCGCCGCCGGAGCCGGAGACCAGTCGCAGTTCGATCGGCGTCCACGGCGGTCCCTTGATCCGCGCCGTGGCGACCTCGGTGGGCACCCCCGCAAGCGAGCGCCCGTCCACCGCGGTGATCAGATCGCCCTCCTTGATCCCGGCACCCTGGGCCGGCGTGCGGGGCAGGACGCTCGCCACCCGCAGCCCGCGCTTCACACCGGTGACCGTGAGGCCAACGCCCGAGAAACGGCCCGAGGTCAGCGACTCGAACTGCCGCAGCTGGTGAGGGTTCAGGTAGTGGGAGAAGCGGTCGTCGTAGCGCTTTCGCAGCTCGCGGATGATCCCGTTGACGGACGCGTCGTTGAGCACCGAGCTCTTGACCGGCTTGAAGTACTCGTCGCGGATCACCTGGCTCGCCTGGGAGGTGAGGTTGGAGCCGCTGAAGTCCCCCGCGATCGCGGCGATCAGCGCCGCCACACCAAGCGCCGCCACGGCGCCGGCGCCAAACCCCATGATGAAGCCGCGGCGACGCTGCACCTGCGGCGCGCCGTTCACCGGCGCGGATCCGATCGTGCGGTGAACGTGCGGCTCAAACGCGGAGGAAGCGGCGCAGCGTGACGCCGCTGCCTAGTGCGGAGACGACAACTGCCGCGGCCATCAGCGTGGCGATCAGCGGCACAAAGGCGATGGTCGAGAAGTTGTCGATGAGGACGAAGTTCTGTGACAGCGGATCGATGATGGTCAACTTCCCTACCCACAGTATGCCGACGGCGAGCCCGCCGCCCGCAAGCCCCACGATCAGCCCCTCGAGCACGAAGGGCCAGCGGATGAACCAGTTGGTGGCGCCAACGAGCTTCATCACCTCGATCTCGCGCCGCCGCGCATAGATCGAGAGCCGGATTGTGTTCGCGACCAGCATCAGCGAGACCACGAGGAGCAGGACCGCGACCACCGAGAGGATGATCTTCACGGCATTGGTCACGGTGCGAATCTTGTGCGCCAGCTGCTGCGAGTTGCTGATCGTGTCGATTGCCGGGCTGATCGCCTTCGGCTTGCCGTTGGGACCAGGCGGCACAATCGCCGCCTGAATCGAGCCGAGATTGTCCGGGTCATCCGGATAGACATTGATCGAAGGAGGCAGCGGGTTGCCCTTTAGCTGTCCGAGACCCTGGCTGAGCGGACCGTTCCCGACCTCCTTGCGCAGAACCTTGAGTCCGGCGCCCTTCTAGATGTACTGAGTGCGCTCGACGTGCGGAATGGCGTCGATCTTCTTTCGTACTGCGAGCGCATGCTTCTTGCTCGTATTCGCCTTGCTGCTGGCGGACGTTCTCGTTCGTGGCCGAGCTTGCCTTGATCACCGGAATGAACACACCGAGCAGCAGCGTCGTCAGCACGACGGTGACGATCGCTGCAAGGCTTGGCGCCGCGCTGCGGCGTAGAGCGCGGAATGCCTCGGCGATGAAGAATAAGACCCGACCCACTTTGGCTCTTCCTACGACCCGGCCCTAGGACGATCCGGCTCGCCTGGCTCGTCGTCAAGCGGTTCGCCAGGCTCGCCGTTTGTGTGGCCCTCGCCGACCCCCATCTCGGCGCGCACGCGGAGCGCGAACTCGCTCGTCGACTCGTCGGCGTAGCCGGCGGTGGCCTCGTCGCGGACCAGTCTGCCCTCGTCGAGGGCCATCACGCGGCGGCGCATCTTGTCGACCATCTCGCGGTCGTGAGTGGCGACGAACACGGTCGTGCCGGTGCGGTTGATCCGGTACAGGAGCTGCATGATCCCGATCGAGGTCTCGGGATCGATGTTCCCTGTCGGCTCGTCGGCGAGCAGCAGGGGCGGGTGGTTGACGAAGGCGCGAGCGATCGATACGCGCTGCTGCTCCCCGCCCGAGAGCTGGTCAGGGTAGCTGTGGACCTTGCCCTGCAAGCCGACCAAGCGGAGGATTTCGGGAACCTTGCGCCCGATGTCGCGTCGACCGCCGCCAGTCACCTGCAGCGCGTAGGCGACGTTGTCGTAGACGCTGCGGTTGGGGAGCAGCTTGAAGTCCTGGAACACGGTGCCGATCCGCCGGCGCAGATGGGGAAGGCGGCCGTTCGGCAGGCGGTTGATGTCGCGGCCGGCGATCCGCACCTCGCCGCTCGCCGGCTCCACCTCGCGGATCAGCATCTTGATCAGCGTCGACTTGCCGCAGCCGGTGGGCCCCACGACGAAGGCGAACTCGCCCCGCCGGAGCGCGAAGGAGACGCGCTCCACCCCGACGTGGCCGCCCGGATAGACGACGGTGGCGTCGCGCAGCTCGACAATCGGCGGTCGCGGCTCGGTGCCGTCTGAGGGCGCGTCGCCACGCCGCTCCCTGCGGGGCGGCTGGTCCCGGACGGCGCGGTCGCGCCGTCTTGCGCGTGTTCTGAGAAGGGCCATGCGAAGCCTGTTTTCTTCGACGCCCGCCGCAATCCTGCGCCGGCCCCCTGCAGCCGTCGAGCCCGGTCGAGCGTTCGCGGAAGGGTAGCGAAGAATGTGAACAGCGCCTCACACTCGAGCCGAGGCTCGAGGGAATCGTGCCCACGCCGGGCATGAGCCGCGCTCCGCCGGCTCGGCCCGTCCGATCAGCCGCTCAGCCCAGCCAGAACCGGGATTGCCGGTAGCTGATCGTGTGATCGCCGCAGCCACGCGAGCCTGGCGCGCCGGGCAGTCCCAGCCCGTCCACTCGCTCGCTTGTGCGGGTGCATGCGACAAGCGCGAAGCGATAGAGGCGGGATAGGCGGACGGGATGGGTGATCACCACCCTCGTGCGGTGATGGGACAGTTCTCGCTGCTCGACGGTCTCCGCGACGTGCAGCCGCGCTTCGGAGGTTTCGCGGAGCCGGTTCGCTGTCCGTAATAGAAAGTGCCGAAGGGCTGGGAGTTCTATTTCAAGGGCGGCTGGGGAACCGGCACGGGCCGCGTCGACCACCAAGTCGCCTTCCTCGAGGAGCACGGCCGACGGATCGCCGTGGCGATCCTGACCGAGTTCGACCCGAGCCACTCCTACGGCAAGCGGACACTCAAGGGCGTGGCCGAGCGCCT
>VAYK01000119.1:0-4025 GCA_005884985.1 Actinomycetota bacterium
CAGAGAGTCAAGGACCCTGGCGACGTGCGAGCCACTGGTGAGGTTGATCTCGACGATCTGGCCGGCGCGTAGCAGCTCGGAATCCTCGCCAGGTGTGTAGTCGAAGGCACCTGAAACCGGCGAGGCGCCGGCGGTCTTGGCGAGCGCGTACTGTCCGAGCGTGAAGGCGTGGTTTGGCACCGCGTACAGGAGGGGACCGGTGAGCCCCAGCGTCTGCGCGCTTCGCTTCAGCTCCCCCCGCGTCTTTAGCCAGCCGATCAGCGCCCCGCTGTTGAGTAGCGGGATGGGGTCACCACCTGCTAGCCGAATGTCGGTGACGGTCGCCTCGGGGGCGTCCTCTGGGAGTGCGAACGAGGCTCGTGAGTGAGCGGCTGGTTGCGACCGCCGTGGTCGGGTGTAGGTCGAGTACCGTCGAGACGACCGCGTAGGGGTCGTCTGTGGAGAGCCCCCATCCGAGGATCACGAGCACTGTCGCCGTCACCGTCGCTAAGCGGGCCAGGCGCAGGCGCCACGCCGGGAGCGGCTGGGTGCGTTGACGCGCCTCCAGGACGAGTCTCGCCGGGGAGGGAAGCCGGGCGAACGCGGGATTGGGCTCCCGCCGGTCCGCCAGCGCGCGGCGCAGGGCGCGGCCCAGCTCCTCTCGCGAGTGCGCCGTCTGGGCAAGCCCGAAGCGTTCGTAGGCGCGGTTATTGACGCGGATGTGGCCGACCCCGAACCCGTACGAGATCACCCGGCACCCACGGATCTGTGCTTCGAGCACGGTCAGGCCCGCGGTCGAGTGAACGAGCACATCGGCTGCGGCAAGGAGATCGCCCATGCGGTCGGTGAAGCCGATGACCCTCAGCCTCGGCTCGGCGCCGTAGCGCTTGCCGAGGCGTCGTCCCAAGGCCTCGTTTCGCCCGGCGATACAGATCGCCATCACCGCGTCGGTCTCCAGGGCGGCCTCGATCGCCCCGGGGAGATCGCCCACGCCCCAGCCACCTCCAGAGATGACGACGATCCTCCCCTCCTCCGGCAGCCGGAGCGCTCGTCGCGCCTCGGCCTGGGAACGCTGCCGGAAGAAGTCGGGAGAGGTCGGGGGCCGCGCCCAGCGGACGCTCCCGGGCCCGGCGATCCGCTCCACCTCCTCGATCGACTCCTCGTGGATCACGAAGTGCAGATCGATCCCCGGATGAGCCCAATAGAAGAGCCCGGCCAGGTCCGTGATTGCCGAGAACGCGGGAACGTCGAGGCGTCTCCGCCGCCGCAGCTCCCCGAGGACCTCGGTGGCTCCGGGGTAGGTCGAGAGCACAACATCCGGGTCATGGGCGCGGATCAGACGCAGCAGACGGCGGCCGGTGAGCAGATAGCCGAGCCGGCGTAAGAGCCAGCGCGTCGGCGCGAGCCGCGCGAAGAAGAAGTACTGGACCTCGAAGAGCCATCGCGCACGGCGAAACATGAACCAGGAGCCGTCCCGGAGCAGACGCTGCACCAACCCTCCGATGGCGGCGAGACAGTCGACAACGGCTACCTGGACTCCCGGGCGCTCGGCGCTCAGCTCGGCCGCCAGCGCTCGTGCGGGCGCGTCGTGGCCCGCGCCGATGTCGGCCGTCAGGATCAGCACCCGCGAGGGCGCCGCCACGGGCGCGGCCGGTGCAGCGGGGCCGGGCTCGGCCGGTTCCTGCTGCGGCTGGGCCCGAAGCCACTCGACGTATCGCCGCACGCCGACCCCGAATGCGGTCTTCGCCTCCCACCCGAGCTCCGCCCTCGCGCGCTCGCTCGACACGTACTTGCTGGGGAAGTCCTGGCCGCGCACCTCGGAGTGGACGACCCGGCCTTCGCCGAGCACGTCGCGCACCGTCTCGGCGACCTCGAGCACCGTCACGCTTTCGTCGCCGGCGAGGTTGTAGACGCGGTTGGTCGCCGCGGGCTGCAGCGCCGCGACTACGCCCTCGGCGAGGTCCTCGACGTAGACGAACTGGCGCGACTGAAGCCCGCTGCCCGCGATATTGAGCGGTTCGCCGGCCATGGCCGCGCGCGCGAAGTTCGGCACGACCGCCCCATCGCGCGCCCTCGTCCCATAGGGGATGCCGAAGCGCAGGATCGTGCAGGGAAGCGCGTAGTGCTCGGCGTAGGAGCGGCAGTAGTGCTCGCCTGCCAACTTGGTGGCCGTGTAGAGGTGTCTCGGAGAGGGGATCGGTGCTTCCTCATCGACCACGTGTTCTGGACAGTCGCTGTAGACCCAGATCGTGCTGCCATAGACCAGCCGCCCGATGCCCGCGCGCCGAACACCCTCCAGCACCGCCAGCGTTCCCCGCGCGTTCGTCTCCTCGGCGTGGCCGGGGCTGGCGTGGACCTGCCCTACGTCGGCGACGGCGGCCAGGTGGATGAGCGCGTCGCAATCGTCGGTCGCCCGATCGATGGCGGCTGGATCGGTGACGCTGCCGAGAATGGTCTCTACGTCGTGGGCCGAGTGGTAGGGGGAGGGCACGAGGTCCAGGATTCGCGGGATGACGCCAGCCGACAGGAGCCGGTCGACGACATGCGAGCCGATGAATCCCGAGCCGCCTGTGACCAGGACCCTCATGCGCCCGCCGGCCGCTGGGCGGAGTCGGGGTCGGGCGGCGGGTCGGGGCCGCGGTAATAGAGGGGTACGCACCAGTGGTTCGCGGCCACCCAGTCGCTGTTCGGCAGGTCGACGCTATGACCGAGCAGTCTGTGGCAGGGCTGGTCGTAGACCTTGCCCGTGGATCGGGCGACGGGCTCGAAGACGATGTACTTGTAGAGCCCGGAGACCATTCCCTCGGGCATCTCAAGGCGCGTGGGGTGCTGCGGGTCGAGGTGCGCTCTGGCGACTTCGTTCTTCCAGGCGACGATCTCGTCCAGGCGCTCGATCTGGACGAGCCCGATCGCGGCCGTGAACTCGCTCATCCGAGAGCTGAGTCCCTGGATACTGTAGTCCGGCTTGCCGTAGTTGCGGTACCTACGCGCGAACTCGACCAGGACCGGGTCGCGGCTGACGAGCACCCCGCCCTCTCCGGTGTAGATTGTCTTGGTCCCATACAGGGAATAGACGCCCGCGTCGCCCCACGTCCCCGCCTTGCGACCACCCCAACTCGCGCCGTGGGCGTGCGCGCAGTCCTCGATCAGGAAGATCCCCCGCTCGCGGCAGTACGCGGCTATTTGCTCGACGTCGAACGCCACGTGGCCGCCGACGTGCACCAGCCAGGCGGCTCGGGGCCGGTGCTTCTCGGCCTTCGCCTCGAAGTCCGCGAACGACATGCAGAGATCCTCGCGGTTGCAGTCGACGAACTCGACCTGACCTCCCGCCTGCAGAACGGAGAGCGGGGTCGCCATGAAGGTGTTGGACGGGCAGAGAACCGTCTCGCCGCGCACCCCGGCGGATTCGAGCGCCGCGAGCGCCCCGGCGCCCCAGCTCGAGACCGCCACGGCGGGAAGCCCATTCCATGCTTCCCAGGCCGCCTCGAATTCTTCGACCATCGGCCCCTCGGTCCACCGCTCGGAGTCCAGTATCCGATCCCAGAGCCGATGCAGCCGGTCGCGATCACGGTGGTCGAAGCCGATCGCGAACGCAGTGATCGCGGCATCTGTCTCGGCCGTGATGTTCATTCCGCGTTCACCGGCTAACTCGGTCAGGCTGACTCCACCGTAGTTTTGATCGCCTGGGCGAACGCCTCCGCGCCCTTGCGAGCCGAGCGCAGCGCGAATCCGGCGATCAGCACCCCGATCCCGCGTCCCTGGAGCTCGTTGAAGTAGGTCAGCTGCGTGCCCTCGCCCGCCGGAGCGAGGTCGTAGCCACCCTCCGTAACGACCACGAGGTTCTTGGACAACTCCGTCCAGCGGATCCGAGTTGGCACCTCGAATTCGGTCAGCTTGAACTCACGATGCGTCTTGACCCCCGCGTCCTTGACCGTGCTCGCGTACACCGTGCCCACGCCGGGCGGTCCGTCGGTGGTCTTGGCGATCTCGATGACTCGGGAACTGAACCTCGTGTCGTTCTCGCCGTCGGCGAGGAAGGCGAACAC
>VAYK01000119.1:4135-5226 GCA_005884985.1 Actinomycetota bacterium
AGCGCGAACGGGCTGCCCTCAGAGTCGCGGCAGACCGCCCACCGCTCGCCGGGATGGATGACGGAACCGCCGAGCTCGGCGACGCGTTCGAGCGTTGCGGCTAGGTCGGGAACGGTGAAGTAGGGCAGCGAGGCGGTATCGCCGGGACCCGGGCCGCGCTCGTGGATCCCGAGCTGGAGGCCATCATTCTCGATCTGCCACCCAGACCCGGCCTCGCTGGGCCTCGGCCCGAGTTCGACGCCCAGCACCGCGTGCCAGAAACGACGAGCGCGATCGACGTCGTCCGCCGGGAACTCGATCAGTGGCGCAGGCATGGACTGAGTATGCCGCCCATGCTGGATGTCTGTTTTGGAACGGAACGGACCGTGTACGGCGCCCTCGTCTGCGTGATCATCGACGGCGTGCCGATGCAGAGGTCCTCACGCACGCAGGAAGAGCGGGCCACACCCGGGGGCTCGGTGGGCGATCGCGTCACCTACGTGGGCCACGCGACCGTGCTGGTCGAGCTGGAAGGCAAGCGGCTGCTCACCGATCCGGTGCTGCGCGGGGGGCTCGGCCCCCTCCGCCGGCAGGGCGGCAATCCGCCCGCCGAGGTCATCGAGCGCATCGACGCCATCCTCGTCTCCCATCTGCACCTCGACCACTCCGACCGCCGCTCCCTGCGGCGCCTCCACGGCGAGATCCCGGTGCTCTGCCCCCCGCGAACCGGGAAATTCCTTCGCCGCGCCGGGTTCGCGTCGGTGACGGAGCTGGCCCCGGGTGAGTCTGAGACTGTCGCCGGCCTCAGGATCGAGGCCACGCGTGCCGATCATGCTGGGCGCCGGCACCCCCTCTCGCGGACCAACGCCGAGGCAATCGGCTTCCAGGTCCTCGGCCGCCGGCGTATCTACTTCGCCGGCGACACCGACCTGTTCGACGAGATGAAGAGCCTCGGCGGAGATCTGGACCTGGCCCTGCTGCCCGTCTGGGGTTGGGGCACGTCGGTTGGAGCCGGCCATCTGGATCCCGAGCGTGCCGCGCAGGCGGCCGCCCTGCTGAACCCGCGGATCGCGGTGCCGATCCACTGGGGCACGTTCTTTCCGCTCGGATTG
>VAYK01000120.1 GCA_005884985.1 Actinomycetota bacterium
CCGCGCGCTCGCATCAGCTCGCCGCCAAGGCGACCGACGAGGGGCGGATGGCGGAGGAGATCGTCAGCGTCACAGTCAAGACGCGCAAGGACGAGACCGAGGTTGAGGTGGACGAGGCGATCCGACCGGACACCACGGTCGAGGTGCTGGCGAAGCTGAACCCGATCGGTGGCCCCGACGCCACCCACACCGCCGGCAACGCGCCCGGGGTCAACGACGGCGCTGGCGCGGTCATCGTCGCCTCCCAGGAGTGGGCGCAGCGCGAGGATCGCCCGCCGCTGGCTCGCATTCTCTCCTACGGCATGGTCGCGGACGACTTCCCCTACCTCGCCCGGACGCCGGCGAAGGCGGCGAAGCAGGCGCTCGAGAAGATCGGCAAGGCGCCCGCGGACGTCGACCTGTGGGAGATCAACGAGGCGTTCGCCTCGGTGGCGATCAACTCCGTGCGGATGCTCGGGGTCGACGAGGAGAGGGTGAACGTGAACGGCGGCGCGATCGCCCTCGGCCACCCGATCGGCGCCTCGGGAGCGCGAATCGTTGGTGCCCTGATTCACGAGCTGCGCCGCCGGGGGGGCGGGATCGGCTGTGCGGCGATCTGCTCCGGCGGCGGCCAGGGCGACGCGATCGTCCTCGAAGTGAACGGGTCCTAGGCTTCCGGGTATGAGCCTGCGGTCCGTGAGCCGGGTCGCAGCCTTCTTCGACCTCGACCGCACCCTGATGGCGGGGTCCTCAGGCATTCATTTCGCGCGTGCCGCCTACCGATCCGGCATGGTGAGCCGGGCCCGGCTTGCGCGATGGGGGGTAGAGCACGTCCGCTTTCGGCTCCGGGGGTCGACCGACGAGCGGACGGCGCAGGTGCTTTCGCAGGTAAGGGAGCTCCTCGCAGGCGTGCCCGAGCGGGAGATCGAGCGCATGGGGCCCGACCTCCTGGTGGGAGTTCTGCCGCGTATCTACCCGAAGATGCTCGAGGAGGTGCGCGCGCACCAGGACGCCGGGCGCGCAACCTTCATCGTCAGTGCCGCGGGCAACGGCCTCGTGGAGATGTTGGCGCAGGTGCTCGGCATGGACGGCGGCATCGGGACCCGTTACGAGGTCGGCGGGGACGGCCTGCTGACCGGGCGGCTCGTGGAGCCGTTCGTCTACGGCGAGGGCAAGGTGGCCGCCATGAAGCTCTTCGCCGACGACCACGAGATCGACCTACCGCAGTCGTGGGCGTACTCCGACTCCGCGTCGGACCTGCCCATGCTGCGAGCCGTCGGCAACCCGGTGGCCGTCAATCCCGACCCCGAGCTGGCGAAGATCGCCGCCGAGGAGGGCTGGCGGGTGATGCGGTTCGAGAAGCTGGGCCGGCGGCTCGCGATCGGCGGCGCCACGGTGGCGGCGGCCGCCAGCGGAACCCTGCTCGCCTCGCGCCGCAAGCAGCCTCCGCGCGGGCTGCGAGCCCGTACCAGCCTGCGGCGGCACTGAGGAACGGGGCAGAGCCACGGCCCGCTGGGCGCTCGCGGCCGGCCTAGACTGTCGGCATGGCCGTCGAGCCTGGCTCCAGGCGACGCACCCACGAGTGGATGCAGGAGGTCTATTCGAAGCAGGCCGAGCGCGAGGCGCTGTTCGAGACCATCTCCGGGCTCGAGGTGAAGCCCCTCTACACCGGGGACGACCTCGCCGACTCGGACCCCGAGCGCAACCTCGGGTTCCCGGGCGAGCATCCCTACACGCGCGGCGTCTACCCGTCGATGTACCGGGGGCGGCTGTGGACGATGCGCCAGTTCGCCGGCTTCGGCACCGCCGAAGAGACCAACGAGCGGTTCCGCTACCTGCTCGACCACGGCCAGACCGGGCTGTCGACCGCGTTCGACATGCCGACCCTGATGGGCCTCGACTCCGACCACGCCCGCAGCCTCGGCGAGGTGGGCCTCGAGGGGGTGGCGATCGACACCCTCGACGACATGATCGACCTGTTCGCCGGCATCCCGCTCGACCGGGTGACGACTTCGATGACGATCAACGCCCCGGCTGCGATCCTGCTCGCCTTCTACGTCTGCACGGCGGAGGAGCAGGGCGTCCCGCCCGAGGCGCTCGGCGGCACGATCCAGACCGACATCCTCAAGGAGTACATCGCCCAGAAGGAGTGGTGCTTTCCGATCGAGCCGGCCATGCGGCTGGTCACCGACATGGTCGAGTGGTGCGCCGAGCGGATGCCGCGCTGGCACCCGATCTCGATCTCCGGGTACCACATCCGCGAGGCGGGCTCGACAGCGCAGCAGGAGCTTGCCTTCACGCTCAAGGACGGCTTCACCTACGTCGAGTCGGCGCTGGAGCGCGGCCTCGACGTCGACGCCTTCGCCCCCCGCCTGTCGTTCTTCTTCAACGCCCACATCGACTTCTTCGAGGAGATCGCCAAGTACCGCGCGGCGCGGCGGATCTGGGCGCGCGAGATGCGCGACACCTACGGCGCCCGGCGCGAGGAGTCCTTGCGGATGCGCTTCCACACCCAGACCGCGGGCGTGTCGTTGACCGCCCAGCAGCCGCTTGTCAACATCGTTCGCACGGCGATCGAGGCGCTGGCCGGAGTCCTCGGCGGCACCCAGTCGCTGCACACCAACTCCTTCGACGAGGCGCTTGCGCTGCCAACACAAGAGGCGGTTCGGATTGCCCTCAGGACCCAGCAGGTGATCGCCCACGAGACCGGGGTGGCCAACACCGTCGACCCGCTCGGCGGCTCCTACTTCGTCGAGGCGCTCACCGACGAGATGGAGCGATCGGCGTACGAGTACTTCGCCCGTATCGACGAGCTGGGTGGCATGGTCGAGGCGATCAAGCGCGGCTTCCCGCAGCGCGAGATCGCTGACGCATCGTTTCGCTACCAGCAGGAGGTCGACGCGGGGAAGCGGATCGTGGTCGGCGTCAACGAGTACCGCCTCGCGGACGAGGAGCAGCTCGAGCTCCATCGCCCCGACCCCGCGGTGGAGCGCAAGCAGGCTGGCAGGTTGTCGGCGACCCGAGCGCGGCGCGACTCGGGTGACGTGGAGCGGGCGCTCGCCGCGCTCAAGCGGGCGGCGGCCACCGAGGGCGAGAACCTGATGCCGTATTTCCTCGACGCCGCCCGCGCCCGGGCCTCGGAGGGCGAGATGGTCGCCACGCTGCAGGAGATCTTCGGCAAGTACACGGAGCAGCCGGTTTTCTGAGGCCCTCCGGGGGTAAGGGGACTGCATGTCCAATCTGATCGTGGCGCAGGCGCTCACCAACACGGCGACGAGGGAGAGCGCGGTGGCCGCCGCGGAGGCGATCCTGGCCGACGAGGGGGGCGGTGGCGAAATCGTGGTTCGCCCGGACGAGGTCCACCCCCTCGATGACACCAGCCGGGGCGTGAAGACGTACGTGATCGCGCTCCTCGGGCTGTTGGCAGCGGTCACGGTGATCATCGTGATCACGTCGCTGCTGGCGTCCTGGACCCTTCACTGAGCCTTCCCGCTCCGGCCGGCGGCCGTCACGCGCCGGTGGCCGCTCGTTTACGCTCATGGCGAGATGAGCGACCAGCAGCAGAGGGCCGAGAGCGGCCGGAAGATCCGGGTCGTGGTCGCCAAGCCAGGGCTCGACGGACACGACCGCGGGGCGAAGATCATCGCCCGCGCGCTACGCGACGCGGGCATGGAGGTGATCTACACGGGCCTTCACC
>VAYK01000121.1 GCA_005884985.1 Actinomycetota bacterium
GATGGGCCTTGCGATCTCTGCCTGCTGTTCGCGAGCGCTCCCCATCTGGGCCACGGCAAGTGGATCCTGTCGACCGTCCACGATCATCTCGAGCCACGCCACCTGATCGGTTGCGGGGCCGGCGGCGTCGTCGGCGCAGGCCGTGAGATCGAGGAGGGGCCGGCCGCCGTCGTCTGGGCTGCCTCGATGCCGAGCGCCGAGATCTCGACCCATCACTTCGAGGTCGAGCAGGCTGAGGACGGGTTCGAGGTCCTGGGTGTCCCCGACCGCGACCAGCTCGGCCAGGCGATGATCCTGCTCGCCGACCCCTACAGCTTCGCGACCGAGGCGCTCTTGGACCGGCTCCACGAGCTGCAGCCGAGCATGCCGGTGCTCGGTGGCCTGGCGAGCGCCTCGGCGGCCGGCTCGGCGTCGCTGTTCCGAAACGGCGACGTCCTCAACGGCGGTGCCGTCGCCTGCTCGCTGTCCGGGGTGCCGATCCTGCCGTGCGTCTCCCAGGGCGCCACGCCGGTTGGCCCCGAGATGACGATCACCGGCGCGCACGCGAACGTGATCGAGGAGCTGGCCTCGACGCCGGCCATCGAGCGCCTCCATGAGGCGCTCACCTCCCTCGACGCCCGTGAGCAGCAGCTCGCCGCCTCCGGTCTGATGCTCGGCGTCGTGATCGACGAGAACCAACCTGAGTACCGGCGCGGCGACTTCCTGGTGCGCCCAATCATCGCCGTCGACGGAGAGGCGGGGACGATCGCGCTTGGCGAGCGGGTACGGGTCGGGCAGACGGTCCGCATGCACATCCGCGACGGCGCCTCCGCCGACGAGGACCTGCGCGCGACGCTCCGCGCCCAGCTCGAGGCGCTCGGCTCGACGCGGCCGGCCGGCGTCCTGCTGTTCACCTGCAACGGCCGCGGCTTGCATATGTTCGAGGTGCCCGACCACGACGCCTCGGCGGTCGAGGATGCCCTCGGCGTCCCGGCTGGCGGATTCTTCTGCGCCGGGGAGATCGGGCCGGTTGGAGGCCGCAACTTCCTCCACGGCTTCACCGCGACGATGGCCCTGTTCGCGGACGGTTAGCTTGTCCCACCTGAGCGAGCCGCGTGCGGGGTAGCGTCGCCGAGATGGTGGACCGAGACGCGACGCGCGAGTTGGTTGCCCGGGTGCTGGCCGAGGACCTCGGGCCCGGCGACATCACCTCGCAGGCGACCGTTCCGGCGGATGCGCGCGCCAGGGCGAGGATCGTGCAGAAGCAACCCGGCGTCGTCTTCGGGCTCGAGGTCGCCGCCGAGGCCTTTGCCCAGGCCGGCGGCCAGGGCTTCGAGCGGATCGCGATCGAGGGCGAGTGGCGCGACTCGGTGCCCGTCGACGTCGCGGTGGTCAACGGTCCGGCGCGAGCGCTGCTCGCCGCCGAGCGCACGGGGCTCAACCTGCTCTGCCACCTCTCTGGGGTGGCGACGCTGACGGCCCGCTTCGTGCACGCCGTTGGGGGGACGGGCACGGCGATCCTCGACACGCGCAAGACGACCCCGGGGCTGCGGTCGCTTGAGAAGGCCGCTGTCGCCGCCGGCGGCGGTCGCAACCACCGCATGGGCCTCCACGACGCGGTGCTGATCAAGGAGAACCACATCGCCGTCGCGGGGGGCCTTGCCGAGGCGGTGCGCCGCGCCCGCGAAGCCGAGCCCGAGCACGAGATCGAGGTGGAGTGCCGAAGCGCTGAGGAGATCGAGGAGGCGCTGGGCACGGGGGCCGACCGTCTGCTCTTGGACAACATGGAGCCCGTGGAGCTGCGGGCCGCGGTCGCGGCGCGCGACGCCGCCGCGAAGGCCCACGGCCCGGTGGCGACCCTCGAGGCCTCCGGTGGCGTCACGCTGGACAACGTCACCGAGATCGCCGCCAGCGGCGTCGACTTCGTCTCGGTCGGCGCTCTCACCCACTCGGCCCCGGCCCTCGATCTGAGCATGCTTCTGGAACCGGCCGATCGGTGAGCTACATCCAGAGCACCCGGGTGGCGTAGAGCTTCGATCGCGAGGTCGGCGTCGAGCGGGTGACGGCTGGCCTGCGCCGGGTCGAGGCCCACTACGCCCGGCTCCACAGCGCGCCGTTCGTTGCGCACGCCCGCGTCGACGGGGTGGTGGGATGGCACTGTGGCACCTCGCCGATGACCGCTTGCGCCGGTGGCAGATCTTGAAGGATCCGATCCACTCGCACCGTGTGCTGGAGCCTAGGTGTCGCGAGTCTCACCCTAGGGTGGATTGGCAAGCCGGGCGCGCTCGGCGATTGTCGGGATATGGCCCGAGCCGATCGCAAGGAGCCGGTGCTGAAAACAGGCTCCGCGGCGTCCCTGCCGCCAAGACGCTGGCTCGCCACCGCCGGCGTGGCCATGCTTGCGGCGGGCGGCCTCGGGCTCGCGACCCCCCGGCTCCGAACATCGTCCTCGTGATGACCGATGATCAGGCCCTATCGCAGGTCGGCCCGCGGTACATGCCCAAGGTCACGAAGCTGCTTCAGAACCAGGGGACAGCGTTCGAGAATGCCTTCCTCACGACGCCGTTGTGCTGTCCATCCCGCGCTGCGCTGCTCACCGGTCAGTACGGGCACAACAACGGGGTGCTGACGAACTCGTACCGCTTTCTCCATCAGAAGCGAAACGTGTTGCCCGTCTGGCTACCAGGCGGGTTACGCCACCGCCCATGTCGGCAGGTTCCTCAATCGGTACCAGCACGGCATCCACCGGACGGCCGTGGCGCCGGGCTGGGACGAGTGGTACACGCAGCTCGACACGAGCCAAGGCCACTACTACGACTGGGACCTTTCCAAGAACGGCAAGAAGATCCACTATGGAGACAAGCCCGGCGACTACGCGCCGCGGGTGTTCGAGCGGAGCGCCGTACGGCTTACTCGCCGGTTCGTGCCGCGCCACAAGCCGCTCTACCTCGAGGTGGACGAGATCGCTCCCCACCCCCGCCTCCACGGCAAGGGAGCTGGCTGCGGCCCCGTGCCGGATCCGCGCGACCTCGGCAAGTTCGCCGACGTGAAGCTTCCCCGGCCGCCGTCGCTCAATGAGGCCGACATGAGCGACAAGCCTTCCTTTATGGCGAACGAGCCGTTGCTCACCCAGCACGACATCCACCGCATGACGCGTCACTATCGCTGCGGCCTCGCCTCCCTGCAGGAGGTCGACCGGACGGTGGGTCACCTCTACCGCGAGTTCAAGCATCTCGGCGAGCTCTCCAGGACGGTGTTCATCTTCTATACCGACAACGGGGTCTTTTTCGGCGAGCACCGGATCGGAGGCGGAAAGCTCTATCCCTTCGAGGAGGCCGACAGGACGCCCCTATACATCCGCCTGCCGGCGCGCTACCGGAACGGCCACGTGGCGCAGGTCAGCCAACCGGTTGCCAACATAGACTTCGCGCCGACCATCCTCCGCCTGGCCCACGCCAAACCGTGTCGGAGCCCCGGTCACTGCAGGGTCATGGACGGCCGCAACCTGCTTCCGCTGCTGCGCGGGAAAAGTCCCGCGTGGGCCGCCGAACGCTCACTCGGAGTCGAGCTTCACGTCGCGTATGCCAACCGCAGGCACGCCGTCTGCGTGTACGCTGGCGTGCGGCTGCCCGGGGTGGTCTTTGTCAGACACACGAGGGCCACCCACCGGAAGGGTGGCCGCTGCGTGAAGGACGTCGAGCGGGAGCGCTACAACCTCGATCAGGACCCGTACGAGCTCCACAACCTCTGTTTCGGCGGCAGAGGGTGCCCGAACGACCGGGAGCAACGGAGGCTCAGGCGCCTGTTGGTGAGGATCCGCCATTGCTCCGGAATCCGCGGCCGCGACCGGAAGCCCAGAAACGGCGGCTACTGCGAGTAGCCGGTTCAAGTTCGCCCGCCTCATCAGCTACCGCCGATGGTGACTGCCGCGCCTATTCTGAAGTCCATGGGAAGGGGCCCGGTACCCGCGGAGACGGCCGGTGAGCTCAAGCAGCGGATCGACGCCGAGCGGCGCGGCGCTCCGTTCCTCGTCTATCGCGATGAAAAGGGGCGGCAGCTGATCTACACACCTGGAAAGGACCGACGGCGTCTGAGCGTGGGCCGCAGCGAGGCGGCCGATGTCAACGTCGCCTTCGATCCCGAGGTGTCGCGAGTTCACGCCGAGCTCGAGCGATTGGGTGAGGAGTGGACGCTTGCCGACGACGGACTCTCGCGAAACGGATCGTTCGTGAACGGCGAGCGCGTGGTTGGACGGCGCCGCCTGCGCGACGGCGACGTGCTGCGCTTCGGTGACACATTGGTCCTCTTCCGGGCTCCGTCTCGGGCTGGAGCGGACGAGACGGTGGCCGCGGGGGTACGGCCCCACGCCGCAAGCATCACCGAGACCCAGCGCCGGATACTGGTGGCGCTGTGCCGGCCCTTCGGCCCTGGCAGCGAGTTCGCCACGCCGGCCACCAACAAGCAGATCGCGGAAGAGGTCTTCCTCAGCGTCGACGCCGTGAAGGCCAACCTTCGCGTCCTGTTCGAGCGATTCGAAGTCCGTGACCTGCCACAGAACAAGAAGCGAATCCGCCTAGCCGAATTGGCGGTGCGCAGCGGCGTGGTCTCCCCGCGCGACCTGGACCGACGGCGCTAGGGGCCGATCTTGGTCACCGTCGCATCCTCGAAGTTCGCCGTCCAAGCGGCGCCCTGGCCGACGACGATGTAGGTGGGATCCTTCCCGACCGGTATCGGCGAGCCGAAGAGCCCGGCGGTCTTGCGATCGATTCTGGTGACGGTGGAGTCGCCGCCGTTCGCGACCCAGACGTAGCCGCCGCCCGTCGCCACTGCGGTGGGATGGTCGCCGACGCCAATCGGATCGCCGGAGATGCTCCGGGACCTCCGGTTGACGCGAGTGATCGTGTCAGCGGACGCGTCGCTCACCCACACGTATCCGCCACCCACCGCGAGGTCGCTCGGATGCTGGCCGACCGGAATCGGCTTGCCGACGACGATCTCCTTTTGTGGGTTGATCTTCGACACTGATCTGCCGTCCGTGTTTGTGACCCATACGCCACCCGCACCCGTGGCGATCGACGTTGGGCCGGCGCCGACGTGGAGGGTGGCATCAACCTCGTCCGTGTCGGGGTCGACGCGCGAGACGGTGTCGTCGCCGTGGTTCGCAACCCACACCCAACGCTTGTCGAAGGTCACGTCGGAGGGATCCGAGCCAACCGGAATTCTGATTGGGGCAATTCCCTGAACCGGATTGAGTCGCAGGAGCATGCTCGACCCCCGGTTCAAGACCCAGATCGATCCGAAGGCGACCGCGACGGAGACCGGACTACCGCCAGCCGGCACCGGCGAGCCAGCCTGCTGATTGGTGACGGGATCGATCGAGTAGAGCGCGGAAGCTCCGCGGCTGGATACCCAAAGGCGGGCGGTGCCCACGGCGAGCGCGGTCGGCTCGCGTCCGACCCTCAGCGTGGCAACCGGGCGCAGTTGGGCGCTGTTCGAGATCGGGGCGTTGGCGCCGCCACCACTCCCGCTCCCTCTCAGCAGCAGCGCAGCCACTGCTCCCGCGGCGACGAGGGCGCCGCAGGCAGCAAGAATCGCGGGCATGCGCCGCCCGTGAGGCCGCGGCAGGCGACGGGAGGGCGCTGCCTCGACGATGGGAAGCGGAGGCCGGGATGCGCTCGCCGTCACGGGCTCGGCTTCGTGAACGATCCCCGCGACGTCCGCCGCGAGCTCGCCAGCGCTCTCGTGGCGATACTCGGGACGGATCGCCATCGCCCGGGCCACCACCCCGTCGAGCGCCGTCGGCAGCCCAGGCACCAGCTCGGAGGGCCGGGGGCGGGGGGCGTTCCCGTGAGCGAAGAGCTTCGCGAGGTCGTTGTCACGAGGGAACGGCGGCTGCCCGGTGAGCGCGAAGTGGAGCAGACATCCGAGTGCGTAGACATCGGTGCGGTGGTCGACTCGATCGCCCGCGACCTGCTCGGGCGATACATAGTCCGGGCTGCCAAGGAGCTCGCCGGAGGCGGTAACGGTGGCTCCGCCGCCGACGATTCGGCTGATTCCGAAGTCGGTGAGATAGACACGCTCATCACCGTTCGCTTCTTCGATCAGGACGTTGGCAGGCTTCACGTCACGGTGAAGCATTCCTCGCCCGTGCGCGGCGTCGAGCCCTCGTGCGAGGCCCCCGACCAGCCGGGCGGTCCGCCTCGCGTCCAGCCGACCCTCTGTCTCCACGATGCGCCGAAGGTCGCTTCCCTCGACCAGGCGCATCGAGAGGTACAGGATTCCGCGCTCGTCACCAGCGTGGTCGATGGGGACGACGTTCGGGTGCTCCAACGAAGCCGCTAGCCGCGATTCACGCTGAAAGCGCTCCCGGAATCGCGGGTCCGTGGACAGTGCCGGCGAGATCACCTTCAATGCCCGCTTGCGATCCAGCGCCAGGTGATGCGCCCTGTAGACGACCCCCATGCCGCCGCGCCCGATCTCTGTCTCGATCCGAAACCCGGCGAAGATCGTGCCGGAGGCAATCGCCCCGGGGCCCTCGGTTCCGGACGGCGCCGTGTCGCTCACCGCCACCACCCTTCCCGCGATGCCGAACGCATGATTATCAGCAATCGACTTTTCATTGCATCATCGCCAGGGCGCGTCCATTGCCCCACATCTTGCCGATCACCGGCAGCGGATAGAGTCGCCGCATGCCGGTCAGCGAGGAGCTGCGTCGCCAGCGCGAGGAGCTCGTGATCGAGCACATGGAAACGGAGAACCGGCATGAGTACGAGGCGACGATCGAAACGTTCGACCACCCCCGCTACGAGCTGGTCGGCACGGGCGACGTCTACGACGGCCGGGAGGAGGTGGCGCGCTACTTCGAGGAGACCCGCACCGCCTTCCCGGACCAGCGCAACGAGCTGATCGCTCTGCACCACACCGACGAGGCGGTGATCGTCGAGGCCAACCTTCTTGGAACCCACGAGGGGCCGCTCCGGGGCCTGCCCCCGACCGGCCGCAAGTTCGAGATGCGCTTCTGTGCAGTGTTCGTGTTCGAGGAGGACCGCCTCGTCTGCGAGCGCGTCTACTTCGACTCGAACACGGTGCTGCGGCAGCTCGGCATCGCCCGCGACCCGCTGTCCGTTGCTGGAAGGGTGGCCACCGTGCTCAACCACCCGCTGACCATCGGTCGGGCGATCGTCCGCCAGCTCGGAGGCCGGTAGCCAAACGGCGCCAGCAGGTCAAGCTGCGGAAGCTCGCTGATCGACGCGTGCTCAGCGAGCGCTCCTCGATCCTCGTCGGTAGGTAACCGACGGCCGCGCCCCGACGCCTCAGCCGCTCAGGCGCTGACCCAGAACCTCGCTCGAGCTACTTCAGCAGCCGCGACAGACGGCGGTCCTTGAGCACCCGGCCGCCGGTCTGCTCCTCGGGGCAGTAGGTGGTGACGTGCTCGGCGAAGTGGACCGCGGCCAGGGTGGCGCCGCAGCGCGGACAGGGCTCGCCCTGGCGCCGGTGGACCTGGAGCGGCATCGGCAGCTTGTCGGGCACCTGGTCACCGATCACCTGCTCGTAGCGGTCGATCGCATCGCCGAGGACGTGGAGGGCGGCGTGCAGGCGCTCCACCTCCATGCCGGCGATCACCCGCTGGTCCCGCAGCATCGGGTGGAGGTGGCGGGGCTGGTCGATCCGACCGGCGAGCTCCTCGAGCGGCGGCGCCGGCCAGGCCTCGGGCCCGAGCGTGGCGACCATCTCGTCGCCGTCGAGCTCGGCGGCGCGCAGCAGCTTCGCCCAGGCTCGCTGCTTGGTGCCGAACTCGCGCAGGCGCAGCTCGCGTCCGTCAGCGAGCCGCAGCAGCACGCGCGCGGTGCGGTCGCGGAGCGAGGCGCGCTTGTCGAACACCTGCAGGCGGCCGGCCGACATCAGGTGGACGAGGAGGGCGAGCGGTTCCGCGGAACCAGCGCCATCCCCCGCTGCCGGGCCGCGCTCGAGGGGGTCGAAGTCGACCACGGGCATCTTCCCGATCCGCCGCACGGCGGCGATCCGCCGGCTTGCGAGAACGCCGAGCGGCGGGTCGACGCTCTTCATCGCCACCATCCCCGGCGCCAGCGCCGACTCCACCTGGACGCCGGCCAGCGACGCGCCGAGCCGCCGCGCGGTGATCTCGACCTCGGGCACCTCGGGCATGAGCTAAGCGTACGCACGAGCGCGAGCTAGACTTGTAAGCCGTTCATTCGCCTGGTTGGAGGCTGGCCGTGGAGTCAGCCGGGCCGGCGAACATAGGATCGAAGCTCCGGGTTCCAGCCGGAGCGATTGGAGCACCGCGATGCAGGATCTCCAGCTAGTCCAGCCCAGCCCGCTCGCCGATCTGTCGCCAGTGGAGATCGAGCGCCTCTCGCACCAGGTCCGCGCGTTGGCGGCGGAGCGAAACGCGGTGATCCTCGCTCACAACTACCAGCTGCCCGAGGTCCAGGACGTGGCCGACCATATGGGGGACTCGCTCGGCCTCTCACGCGAGGCAGCCTCCACGGGCGCCGACGTGATCGCCTTCTGCGGCGTCCACTTCATGGCCGAGACTGCCTCGATCCTGTCCCCCGACAAGGCCGTGTTGATCCCCGACCCCGACGCCGGCTGCTCGCTGTCGGAGTCGATCACCGGCGCCCAGCTCCGCGAGTGGAAGTCAGAGCATCCGGGCGCGGTCGTCGTCATGTATGTCAACACGTCGGCCGAGGTGAAGGCCGAGACCGACTACTGCTGCACGTCGGCGAACGCGGTCCAGGTGGTCGAGCACATCTGGCGCGAGCACGGGCCGAACGCGGAGATCCTCTTCGGCCCCGACATGTGGCTGGGCTCGTTCGTCGCCCGCGAGACGGGGCTCACTAACGACCCCGAGCGCTACGCGCGGTTCCACGTCTGGGACGGCGAGTGCCACGTCCACGCAGGGATCCGCCCCGAGGACATCGACCGCACGCGCGCCGAGCACCCCGGCGCCGAGTTCCTGATCCACCCCGAGTGCGGCTGCTCCACCCAGGCGATGGAGTTCGTCGCCTCGGGGGACGTCGACGCTGAGGGCGTGCATATGCTGTCCACCTCGGGGATGCTCCGCCACGTCACCGAGCACCCCGACGGCGAGTTCATCGTCGCCACCGAGACCGGGATGCTGTACCCCCTTCAGCAGGCGGCGCCGCGGGCGCAACTCGTCGAGGCCAACCGAATGGCCTTCTGCAAGTACATGAAGATGATCACTCTGCCCAAGCTCCGCGATTCGCTGCGCGATCTGAAGTTCGAGGTCAAGGTTCCGACGCAGATCGCCGAGCGCGCTCGGATCCCGATCGAGCGCATGGTCGCAATCGGGTGATCGCCGACCGCCTGGATTCCCACGCCAAGCCTTGCTAGCTTGACAGCGTGTTCGGGCTCATCGCCCGTTTCGTAGCAGCCTGCGTCCTGGCGGGGTCGGCGGCGCTGAAGCTCGCGAGCCCTGGCTCTAGCCGCGCGGCGCTGGCGACCTTCGAGGTCGAAGGCGAGCGGCTGCGCTGGATCGGCTGGGCGGTCCTCGTCGCCACCGAGCTTGGCCTGGCGATTGCAGTCGCCGCGGGAAGCGACCAGGCCGCATGGCTCGCCGCCGGGCTGATGGCCCTGTTCGCGGCGGCGCTCGTCGGCGCGATCCTGCGTGGGCGAGCCGGCGCGCCCTGTGCCTGCTTCGGCTCTCGGTCCACGGTCGGCTGGACCTCCGTTCTCAGAAACCTGGCGCTCGCTGCGGGCTTTGCGATCCTTCCCCTGCTTCCGCAACGGAGCCTGTCCACCGATCAGTGGCTGGGCCTGGGGCTGGCGCTGGCCCTGGTCATGTGCCTGGGCCTCGTGATCGCCGTGCTGGCGCTGGCGCGCGAGGTCGGGATGCTCCGGCTACGGCTCGGCCCCGCCGCGGCGCTCGAGATTCCCGAGGAGGGCCCCGAGCTCGGCGAGCGGGTGGAGGCGATCGACCGCTTCGCGGGCCCCGGGGACGCCTCGCTCGCCCTGGCGGTCTTCACCTCGGAGGGCTGTCGCGTCTGCCGCGGGCTTGAGCCCGCGATCGCCGCGCTTGCAGGGGACCCCGCGATCGCGATTCAGGCGTTCGACGAGGTCGCAGACCGGGACGTGTGGTCCGAGCTCCGGATCCCGGGCAGCCCGTTCGCGATTGCCCTCGATCCCAATGGCATCGTGCTCGCGAAGGGCACGTTCAACAATCTCGCCCAGCTCGAGAGTGTGCTTGCCACCGCCGAGCGCCGCCGGTCGGCCCTCCTCACGGCGCGTGGAGGCAGCTGATGGCCGAGCGCGACAGGATCGGCGAGGCGCTGGAGTCCCTGGCGGGCGACACCTCCCGGCGCGGCTTCCTGGCCCGGGTCGGCGCCGCTCTCCTCGCCGGTACGGCGGGAGGCATCGTCGCCAAGGTCGTGAAGCCGGGCGACGCGGATGCCTACACGAATTTCTGCGGACACACGTTCACGACCGGCTCGTGCATCCACCCGCTCGGTCTCCCGCGGGTCGACTCGCACGGCCGCCCGATTCGCCCCAGCGACGGCAAGCCGGTCGACAACATCGGCCGGCTCGTCAACGCCAAGGGCTTGCCGATCTCCGCTGACGGGGACCTGAAGCGCGACCCGGACGGGCTGCCGCTTCCACCCGCCCCGCGAACCCCCATCTGCAAGCAGACCGCGAAGACCTACGGGATCGAAGCTCATCCTCAGGGCGCCTGGTACCGCTGCTGCGACGGGACGGTCCGCAAGCTCTGGGACTGCTGCAGCCACCATGACCGGCGCATCAACGGCGACGCCGCACTCCGTGGCTACTGCTACGGAGGGCGAAAGGTCTTCTGCGTCACCTACTACCAGACCCACGTCCCATGCTGAGCAGGCCTTCGAGCAGGGTGGCGGATCGATGAGCGTTCTCGAGCTGAGCCTGGCAGTCGCCGCCCTCCTTGTCGGCCTCACCGGAGCCTGGTCACCATGCGGGTTTTCGATGGTGGAGACCATCGGGCTCGCCGGAGACGGCGGACGCCGCTGCACCACGATCGCCGCCTGCGTTACCTTCGTCCCGGGCGCAGTGGTCGGCGGCGTCGTCACGTTCGGATCGCTGGCGGCCCTCGGCGAGGCGACTCACGGCGCCGGCGGGCGTCTCGCGTATCTGATCGCCGCCGGCATCGCGGTGGCGGCGGCGGCCGCCGAGGCCCGCGGAATGCGGATCGCGCCGCAGATCCGCAGGCAGCTCCCGCAGGGGTGGCGGTGGACGATGCCACTGCCGCTCGCCTCGGCGCTCTACGGGATCCTGCTCGGGCTGGGCTTCACCACCTTCGTGCTCAGCTTCGGGGTCTGGGCATTGGCCGGGATCAGCGTCGCCCTCGGAGACCCGAGCGCGGGCCTCGTGATCGGCGCGGCGTTCGGGATCGGGCGTGCGATCCCGGTCATCGCGGTCTCCCCGATCGTCGACACGCCGCTCGGTATCAGGTGCGTCGAGGTGATGGCAGAGCGGCCCGCGCTCTACCGGATCTTCCGGCTCGGGGACGCACTCACCCTTGGTCTCGTCGCCGCGGCGCTCACCGCGAGCACCGCGACGGCGGCGCGAACCGAGGTGGGGAACGGCGCGGATCCCTCGGTGACCGGCAAGGCGCTGGCCTGAGACCCGGCGGTTGGTGGACCATACGCCGCCGTCATCGCCGCCGGGGGCCACATCCAGATCCTGAACCGGTATGACCGCAGCGTCATCGGCTCGGTACCCGCGCCGCACGCCCAGGCGCTGGCGATCTCCCGTGGCTGGCTCGCCTACCTGACGGTCGACGGCGGGCGGTATGCGCTCAGGGCGCGGCGCCTCCAGAATCCCACCAATCCGGGAAGGGTGAGGGGGGTCGCCTCCGCGTCCCGGCCGGGCCAGATCGGTCACCCCAGCCTCGACGGCGGCCGGCTCTTCTACACGGTCTCGAAGCGGCACGTCAACTCGATCAAGCGGCGCGGCCTGCGGTCGGGTGAGCGGGGCACGGTCCTGCGTTCGCGGACCGCGGAGCTCCTGAATCCCTCGGTGAACGGGAGGCATCTGCTCTACGTTCGCGTCTCGCGCGGGCCGGAGCCGCCGCTCGCCACCCACCCCAGGAATCTGATTCAGGCACTGATGATCAAGCGCATCGGCCATCGCGGGCCGGGCCGCAGGATCTACTCGCATAGCCCGGATCGCAATCTGTGGTCGACCTCGCTGTCGGGCAGACGCGGCTTCGTGACCCTGCTCGGCCGCGGTGGGCCCAAGATCGTCTCGGCTCACCGCTAGCGACTACGGTGGGGCGAGAACCTGCGGCGGGATGTTCCCGACGCCGATCGCGCGGTAAAGCGTGGCGCTCGGCTTCGCGATCAGCCACGCCGCGCCGTGCTTCTGCAGATAGACGAGGTCGTCCTCCACGGACGGCTCGCGGTTGTCGGCGAATTGGGTGACCGTGGTCGCGGTGACCCGCGCCGTCGCACCGTTGATCGCCACTGCCGGGATCCGCGCGATCCGCGAGCTGCGATAGACGGGGAACCCGCGCGGGTCCCGGTATCCGATCGAGGCCGAGAGCGAGCGTGCGCAAGTGCCGCGATCGCGCGGGAAGTCGACCTTCGACAGCGCGCCGGGAACGAACAGCGCGCAGGCGCGTTCGCCGTCGCGCGCGTCGAGCGCCGCCACGTAGGCGCGCACGACCCGGGCGACCTGGCGCTGGCCGGGGCCGAGGCGCGGGGCGTTGGACTCCTGCACGGCTTGGTGGACCTCGCGGTGCGTGCTCGGCCGATCCGTGCGCTGGCGGTGCTTGTGCGACTTCGTGGTGGTGGTGCGGGCGGGCGCCGGCGGGGTCGGCGGCTCGCCCGCGGGCTGACCGCCGTTGTCGCTCCCGTCGTCACCGGAGATCAGCAGCACCCCAGCCGCGGTGGCCAGGGCCGCGACCAGCAACGGCAGCGCTGTCCGGGCGAACCTCCTCACCCGACCGTTATAGCGAGGAGGAGGGTGAGTCTCAGCTCACCTCGCGGAGCTGCCCCGTGTCGACGGCATAGACGAAGCCACGGACGCTGTCGGTGCGTGGGATGAACGGGCTGTCCTTGATGCGCTGGATCGAGTCGCGGACGTCTTGGTCGAGGTCGGCGAACGAGCGCGCCTCCCATTGGGGCCGCTGGCCCGTCTCCCCTTCGAGCTTGTCGGCGAACTCCTGATCGCTGAAGGTCAGCATCCCGCAGTCGGTGTGATGGATCAGCATGATCTCCTCGGTGCCGAGGAGGTGCTGGGAGATCGCCAGCGAGCGGATCTCATCGTCGGTGATCACGCCGCCGGCATTGCGGATCACGTGGGCATCGCCCAACTCGAGCCCTAGGATCGGATAGGGGTTGAGGCGGGCGTCCATGCACGCCACCACGGCGATCTTCCTTGCGGGAGGCAGCGGCAGGTCGCCCTTGTCGAAGCTCTCCGCAAAGCTCTCGTTGTTCTTCAGCAGGTCGTCGGTGGTGCTCATGTCTCCTCCTCCGTCGGTGATGGCTGGCTTGGTAGGTAGTAAGGCCGATCGGGTTTGCGGCCTTTGGGCAGGCGAGCCGGCGGGACTCGAGTCAGGTCCACCGAACCCCGCTTTCTCCGAGAATCCGCGCGAATGGTTCCGTCCAGGTCCGCTCATAGTCTCAGCACGAGAATGGCCTCCGCCGCTAACCTCGCCGCCGTGAGCCACCTGACGCCCGTTCCGGATCCCAAGCCGCCCCCGAAGCTGGCGGAGCGAGTCGAGGCGCAGCCCTCCGTCGCAGAGCTCGAGCGGTGGGCGACCGTGCTGCGTCTCGACTGCGTTCGGATGCTCGCGGTGGCGAAGTCCGGCCATCTCGACTCGTCCCTCTCGGCGGCGGACATCGTTGCCGCGCTCTACTACCGGGTGCTCCGTCACGATCCCGACAACCCGGAATGGCCGGCCCGCGACCGGTTCGTGCTGTGCAAGGGCCACGCGGCGCCGATCCAGTACTCGGCGCTCGCCCAGCACGGCTACTTCCCCCTCGAGGACCTGATGGGGCTGCGCCAGATCGGCGCCCAGCTCCAGGGGCATCCGGACATGCGCCGCACCCCCGGCGTCGAGGTGTCCACGGGCTCGCTCGGGCAGGGCCTCTCGATGTGCGTCGGGATTTGCCTGGCGCTGCGCCTCGACGGCCTCGACGACACGGTCCAGGTGTTCGGGGTGCTGTCCGACGGTGACTGCCAGGAGGGACAGACCTGGGAGGCGGCGACCTCCGCGGTGCACTTCGGCGTCGCGAACCTGACCGCGGTCGTCGACTACAACCACCTGCAGACCGACGGCACCACCGAGGAGGTGATGGACGTCGGCGACGTGCGCGCCAAGTTCGAGGCCTTCGGCTGGGACGCGATCGAGATCGACGGCCATGACATGGGGCAGGTGGTCGAGGCGCTCGAGCGCAGCCGCACCCTGCGAAAGCCGGCCGCGATTGTCGCTCAGACCAAGAAGGGCAAGGGCGTCTCCTCGATGGAGGATCGCTTCGGCTTCCACGGCAAGCCTCCCAGCCCCGAGCAGGCCGCCGAGGCGCTCGAGGAGCTGATGGTCCGGCTCGACGAGCAGACCAAGGCGCTGCACGAAGGACAGGCGTAGCGATGCCTGTCGAGGCCAAGACGGACCCCATCGCCACCCGCCACGCCTACGGCGACGCGCTCACCAAGCTGGGAGAGCTCCACGAGGACGTCGTGGCGCTGGACGCCGACCTCGCCGTTTCCACCCAGTCGATCAAGTTCGGCAAGCGCTTCCCGGAGCGCTTCTTCAACGTCGGCGCGGCCGAGGCGAACATGATGTCGACGGCCTGCGGGCTGGCCGCGACCGGCAAGGTGCCCTACTGCTCGACGTTCGCCATCTTCGCCACCGGGCGCGCCTACGATCAGGTACGCCTGGGCATCGCACACAATGAGCTCAAGATTCGAATCGGCGCCTCACACGGTGGCGTCTCGCTCGGCGAGGATGGCGCCTCGCACCAGATGATCGAGGACCTCGCCCTGATGCGGGCGATGCCCCGGATGACAGTGGTCGTTCCCTGCGACTACAACCAGGCCTACCGGGCGACGCTCGAGTCGTATGAACGCGACGAGCCGATGTACATGCGCTTCGGTCGCCCGGCGACGCCAATCGTCTACGAGGACGTCCCCGAGAGCCTCGGCGGCGGCGTCGACGTGCTGCGCGAGGGCAAGGACATCTCGCTGATCGCCACCGGCCACATGGTCTGGCGGGCGCTCGAGGCGGCTCAGTCTCTGGCGCGGGAGGACGGGGTCGAGGCCGAGGTCCTCAACGTCTCGATCGTCAAGCCCCTGCACTCGGAGACCATCCTCGAGTCGCTCTCAAAGACCGGGGTAGCCGTCACCGCCGAGGAGCATCGCGTTGTCGGTGGGCTCGCCGACGCGGTTCGCCAGGTGGCCGCTGAGCAGCACCCCGTGCCGATCTTCGCGGTCGGCATGGGTGACGAGTTCGGCCTCTCGGGCACCGGCGAGGCCTGCATGGAGCACTTCGGCCTCACCGCCCGCGGGATCGCCGACAGGGCCCGCGAGGCGCTCGTCCTGAAGCCGATCGTCTCGCGAGCGCCGCTCTTCGGGCCCCAGTGGATCTGATCCCTGGGCTCAGAATCGTCTCGGCAGCCGCGGCAGACCTCGCAGCAGGCGCTCGGCCACGCCCTTGAGTGTCCGCTTGCCGT
>VAYK01000022.1:0-2645 GCA_005884985.1 Actinomycetota bacterium
AGTCGAACCACCAGCGCGGGTACTTGCGCCGGAAGAGGATCATCAGCAACGGCGGTATGAAGAGGATCCCGGAGCCGCCGGCCGCCCACGACGCCGCGCCGGGGCTGAAGCTCGCCTCTCCGCCCCCGATCGTCGCGATCAGGATCAAGATCGGGATCGCCGTGAAGATGCGGAAGAACGTGGTCAGGCGGTTGAGCGGTCGATCGGGGTAGTCGACCGAGAACTGAACCGGATAGTCGCCGTTGGGCATGACGGACTCCTTCCTTGCGGGATAAGACCGGCACGGGGGAGGCTATAGCCCGCGCCCGGACGACTTGACGAAGCTCAGCCGCGAAGCGCCGCCTGCCGGGCGCTCTCGTGGGCGGCTGCCTCGAGTGCGTCGTCGAGCGGCGCCAGCTCGGGCTCGGCCCCGTACCGGCGGGCCAGGGCGAGCTGGATCAGGCGGTCGGCCAGCCAGGCGTTCTTGGGCAGCAGGGGGCCGTGCAGGTAGGTGCCGATCATGTTCGCCCGCCGCACGCCCTCCAGGCCGTCCGTGCCGTTGTTGCCGTGGCCGCGGATCACCCGGCCCAGCGGCTCGGCGCCGTCGCCCAGATACGTCCGCCCGCCATGGTTTTCGAACCCGGCCAGCTCCCTGGATCCGTCGCCGAGGTCGACTTCGATCTCGATGTTGCCGATCAGCCTCGGGCCGGGCTCGCGCACCGTCTCCAGCTCGGCGAGGCCGAGGCCGCGGATCCGCTCGTCGCCCAGCTGATAGCTGTGGCCGAGGAGCTGGTAGCCGCCGCAAACGGCGAGCACGACGGCGCTGCCCTCGACCGCCTCCGCCAGTGCCGCGCCCTTGGTCGCCACCATGTCCTCGGCGACGATCCGCTGGTCGCGGTCCTGGCCCCCGCCAACGTAGATCAGGTCGTGAGCAGCCGGGTCGAGCGACTGGCCGGGCCCCGCGGCGGCGTACGAGAAGTCGATCCCGCGCCACTCGCAGCGTCGCCTCAGGAACAGGATGTTGCCGCGATCGGCATAGATGTTCATCTGCTCCGGGTACAGCGCGACGATGCGGAGCTCCATCAGGGCCCTTCCAGGATCACGACCACCGACCCGAGGTAGCCGTCCGCGGGTGCCACCTCGAGGCGGCCCGCCGGACGCAGGCCCGCGCTCGCGGCCTCGGCCTCCAGGGCGTTTGCGTCCAGGGGGTCGAGACGGTCCGTGTGCACCTCCTGGCTCAGCGAGCCGTCGGGGGACACCGACTGCCGCAGGCGGCGAATCTCCACGCCACCCCCGGTGCTGCCCACGGCGACCGGAAGGCTCGAGTAGACCCAGCCGTCGCGCTCGCGGAGGTCGGGAAGGGCCGCGGCGGGGCCGTCCAGCGAGGCGGCCGCGGGCTCGACGATCCCTGCCGCGACGCGTCCCGCGGGTGCAAGGTGGGCCGCCGCCCGATCCAGTGCAGCGCGACGCCCGGCCCCTCCGCCCAGCATCTGAAGCAGTTGCATGGGGGCGACGATCAGACCGAACTCCCGGTCGAGCTCCAGAGCGCGGATGTCGGCGCATGTCGCATGTACCGCAAGCCGCTCGGCGGCGGCACGTGCGGCCAGCGCTTCGAGCAAGGACGGATCGGCGTCCACCGCCCACACCTCGCAACCGCGCCGCGCCAGGTGCAGGCCGACGCGGCCGGTGCCGCAGCCCAGTTCCAGCACCGGGCCGTCAACGGGGTCCGCCAGTGCCTCCCAGACGGCCAGGTCCGCCGTGTACCCACCGCACTCGACCTCATGCCAGACCGCCGCCGAGCTCACGCCCAGTACCTGCTTGCCAGACCCCGCCTCGAGAGCAGCGTGCGGAGCTCGAGCAGGGCGGTGTAGGTGGGAAGGGCGAACAGCGTGCCGTCGGCCACGGCCACGGCCCGGTCGAGCGAGCGGTCGATCGCCTCCTCGACCTCGATCGCCTCCGGCGGCATGCCCGCGTACTTCAGGCGCACCGCCATCTCGGCGGCCCGGGTGCCCGCGCAGACCACGCGGCGGACGCGACCGGCGAGCAGCTCGAAGTCGGCGTCCCAGACCCAGGAAACGTCGCGGCCGTCGGCGATCCGGTCGTTGAGCGCGACCCACAGGTCAAGGCCGTCTCCATCGTCGCCGCCGGCCTCCAAGAGCAGGGTGCGCAGCACCTCGTTGGCGCCGGCGGGGTTCTTGATCAGCAGGATCGAGAGCGACTTACCATCGACCTCGATCGTCTCCACGCGCCCAAACACCGGCTCCATCTCGTCCAGGGCGCCGGCCGCCTGCTCGAGCGGGATGCCGACCCGCAGCGCCGCGGTCAGCGCGGCGAGCGCGTTGTAGACGTTGTAAAGGCCGGGCAGCGGGAGACGCAGCTCGACCTCTCCCTCCGGCGTCCGCACCGCCACGCGTGAGCCGCGCATTCCCTCCAGGTCGATGCGAGCGGCGGTGACGTCCGGCGGCGGACGGTCGGCCCGGCAGTTGGGACAGGAGTAATGGCCCAGATGCCCGACGAAGGACCGCTCGTAGACGTACGGCGCGCCGCAGCGGCGGCAGTGCTTGGCGTCGAATGCGTGCTGGAGCTCCGGCAGCGCCTGACTGGGATCGTCGATCCCGAAGTAGGTGACACCGGGGCGGGGGGCCAGGTCGCCGTCGCGGCCGAGG
>VAYK01000022.1:2670-11076 GCA_005884985.1 Actinomycetota bacterium
AGCTCGCCGTAGCGGTCGAGCTGATCGCGGAACAGGTTGCCGAGCACGATCAGGCGCGGTTCCAGCTCGGAGGCGATCCGGGGCAGCCAGGCCTCGTCGACCTCGAACAGCCCCTCCTCGCCCCGCTGCTCCAGCAGCGCGGTGGCAACACCCCAGGTCATGTTCGAGCCAGCGCGGTTGTGCACCGGCACGCGGCCGACAGCCCGCAGCGCCGCGGCCAGCATCCCGGCGGTGGTCGTCTTGCCATTCGTCGCGCTGACGATCACCGAACCGCCTCGCAGCTCGGAGCCGAGCCGTGAGATCGCATCCGGCGCCAGGCGCAGCAGCAGGCGGCCGGGCAGCGTCGTCCCGCCGCCGCGCCCGCTGCGGCGGCTGAGCACGCCCGCCGCCCGCGCCAGTGCGAGCTTGGGGCCGAACATGTCGCTCATCTGAGCGGCGCGATCACATTCAACGCCCGCGGCAGCACGCGGATCGTTGCCGGCAGATCGGCGAGGGGATCGCCGTCCGCGTACACGGCGAACGGCCTGTCGGCGCTGATCGAGACCTCGGCGGCACGCAGGACCGTCACCTCCTCGTTCTCGACATGGCGGCCCTTGAACACCTTCGGCAGGTTAGCCAGGTAGCGGAGCTTGGCGACGTCGCTGACCCAGACCACGTCGAGCTTCCCGTCGTCGAGCTCGGCATCGGGAGCGATGAACATTCCTCCGCCGAACGCCTTGCTGTTCGCGGCCGCGACCGAGTAGCCGCTGAACGACCGAGGATCGCCGTCGAGCGCGAGCTCGAAGCGAGCCGGCTTCCAGGCGGCGAGCGCGCGCAGCGCCGCGTACAGGTAGACGAGGTTCCCCTTCACGAAGCGCGCCTGGTTGGCGATCCGGTTGGCCTCGGAGTCGAATCCGCAGCTGGCGACGCCGAGGAAGCGGCGGTCGTTCACCTCGCCGACGTCGATCGCCCGCGTCGGGCCGGCGGCGAGCAGGTCGACGGCGCCCGGAATCTCGGCTGGGATCCCCAGGACGCGCGCCAGGTCGTTGCCCCGGCCACCCGGGATCACTCCCATCGGCACATCACCGCCGGCGAGCACGCCCCCGACCTGCCCGATCAGGCCGTCGCCGCTCATCACCACCGGGATCTCCCCGGCGGCGGCGGCCTTACGAGCCTCCTCGCAGCCGTGCTCGAGACTCGTCGTGTGGAGCAGCCTGTAGTCGAGGTTGCGAGCGCGCAGGGCGCCCTCCAGCTGGGGCAGCACCTGCCGTGCCCGCCCGCCGCCCGCCGAGGGATTGACGAGGACGAGGTAACGAGGACGGTCGCCGCTCATGGCGGCAATCTAGTCGCGGACCGACTTGCGCCCGATCCAGTAGGTGCCGGAGACGGCCTCCCCCGCGGTGGTGGGCTCGATGCCGTGCTTCGCGAAGCCCCAGTCGAGCACTGCCTTCGGGGTGTAGAAGGGGGTGGCCTCCCCCCAGCTCGAGGCAACCACGACGTGACCGCCGGGGCGCAGGACCCGGGCCACCTCAGCCATGAACGGGGGCATGTTGAGATGCGTGATGAGGTCGAAGGACTCGTCCGGCGTCCGCGACGCGGAATGCGACCCGTCCGGAGGGATCGAGGCCGACCTTGCTCTGGGCGGCGCGAATCATCTCCTCGGAGATGTCGACGCCGCGCACGCTCGCCTGGGGAAACTCGCGCGCCACGAGCAGCGCCCCCGCGCCCGTGCCGGTGCCCAGCTCGAGCGCCCGCTCGGGGGCGGGCTTCACGTACAGAAGCGCCGCCGCCAGCGGAGCGAGATGCTCCACGGATCCCGCGCCGGTGCGCCCGTCCCAGCCCGGGGCCAAGCGATCGAAGAAGCGCCGCATCGGGCCACGAACCGCGGGCCAGGCCCAGGGCGCGCGCACGAACAGCCGGTTCAACATGCGGCCCGCGACGCGGATCCGCTTCGGCGTAGGTCCACCGTCCGGCGGCGTCATCAGCCGGTCGCCCGCGCGTGACTCGTGGCCGCATCCACGCCAGACATCTTGCCGTGCGGGGGTGCGCGCTGCCCGGCCCGCTAGCCTGCGCGGCCGATGCCATCGATCGCGCCCCCGCGAGCGGTCGTCCCAGCCCTCGCGTTGACCCTCGCCACACTCGTGCTCGCGTCCTGCGGAGAGGGAGGGGGAGGCGGCGAGTCGACCTCATCGGCGCTCCCCCAGGGCTGCCGGGAGGTGCACAAGCCGCCGCCCAAGCACGTCAACCTGAAGCCGCCGCACCAGAAGATCCCGCGGAGCCAGAGGCTGACGGCCGCGGTCGGCACCACCTGCGGCCGGTTCGAGATCGCGCTCGACACCAGGGACTCGCCGAAGACCGTGGGCTCGTTCGTTCACCTGGCCCGCAAGGGCGTCTACGACAACACGACCTTCCATCGGATCGTGCCGAACTTCGTGATCCAGGGCGGTGACCCACGGGGGACGGGGACGGGCGGCCCCGGCTACTCCGTAAACGAGCCGCCGCCGGCCAACGCCGAGTACACGAAGGGGACGGTGGCGATGGTGAAGACGGCGGCCGAGCCGCCAGGCAGCTCTGGAAGCCAATTCTTCGTCGTCACCGCGGCCGACGCCGGCCTGCCTCCCCAGTACGCGTTGCTCGGCAAGGTGAGCTCGGGCGAGGACGTCGTCGCTCGGATCGCCAGCCTCGGCGATCCGGCGAGCGGCCAGGCCGGCACGCCGCGGGCGATCGTCGTGATCCGGAAGATCGCGGTCAGCGGGGGTTAGGCCGGTGGCGCGGATCAAGGTCGGCGAACCCGCCCCGGATTTCGAGCTTCGCGGAACCGGTGACCGCACCTTCCGCCTCGCCGACTACCGGGGCCGCTGGCTCGTGCTCGCCTTCTATCCCGGCGATTTCACCCCGGTGTGCACGCGACAGTTCTGCTCCTACCGTGACGCGGCCGACCGGCTGGACGAGCTCGACGCCGAGGTGCTGGGCATTTCCCCGCAATCGCTCGATTCCCACGAGCGCTTCCGGGACAGGCACGGCCTCACGGTGCCGCTGCTCGCCGATCCCGAGCGGGTCATGATCCGCGCCTACGGCGTGCTCGGCCCAGGGGGCATGGTGCGGCGCTCGATCTTCATCGTCGACCCCGAGGGAATCGTGCGCTACCGCCAGCTCGCCCTGCTCGGGCTCCATTACCAGGACGTCGAGGATTTGAGGGAATCACTCCGGCGGGCGCGGGCCGAGGCGCCGGCCTGACGCCGGGCAGGTCGGCGATCGTGGCGAGCGCAATCGAGGCAGCCGAGTTCGCGGTCGGGCGGCAGGGCAGCCGGCTCGCCGGCGAGTCGATGGGCAACGGTCCGCCGATCGTTCTCCTGCACGGGATCACCGCCACGCGCCGCTACGTCGTCCACGGGTCCAAGGTCCTGGCTCGCCGCGGCCATCGCCAGATCTCCTACGACGCGCGCGGCCACGGCGAGTCTGATCCCGCCCCTCCCGAGGGCGGCTACTCCTACGACGAGCTGGTGGCCGATCTGGAGGCGGTTCTCGACGCCGAGCTCGGCGGCGGGCGCCCGGTGCTCGCCGGTCACTCGATGGGGGCCCACACTGCCGTTTCCTACGCGCTTGCGCGCGGCCAGCAGCTTGCCGGGCTGGTGCTGATCGGCCCCGCCTACATGGGATTCGTCGACGAGGAGGCGCTGGCCGGCTGGGACCGGCTGGCTGACGGGCTCGAGCGGGGTGGGGTGGACGGTTTCATGGAGGCGTACGATCGCGGGCTGGACCCCGCATGGCGAGAGACGATCCTGCGCTTCACCCGCCGGCGGATGCTCGAGCACCGCCATCCGGATGCGGTCGCGCGGGCCCTCCGCGAGGTGCCGCGCTCGGCGCCCTTCGAGGCGATCTCGGAGCTCGAGTTCTGTGACCTGCCGGCGCTCGTCGTCGCGAGCCATGACGCAGCCGATCCAAGCCACCCCTTCGCCGTGGCCGCGGCATATGCGGAGAGCCTGCCCCAGGCGCGCCTGACGAGCGAGGCCGAGGGCGAATCCCCGCTGGCCTGGCAGGGTGGCAGGCTGTCGCGGGAGATCGCCTCGTTTTGCGCCGAGCGGGCCGTCTCGGAGGGGCTCTCCTAGACAGGCGGTCAGCCGTCCCCCGTATCCTTTCGGCGAAATGATCGAGGACGGAAATGCGATCCACTACGCGGCCGTCGAGCGGGGTACGCCCGTCTACGGCTCGGATGAGGTCGAGGTCGGCAAGGTCGACGAGATCGTCGACAACTACCGCGAGCGCATCCTCGATGGGATCGTGATCGAGACTCCGGGTCGGCAGCTGCGGTTCGTCGACGCCCCGGAGGTGGCACGGACGGCCGAGCAGGGCGTCACCCTGACGATCACCTCCGCGGAGGTCGCCGCGCTGCCGCCGCCCGAGCGCGCCGCTCCCACATTCCGGCCGAACCCCCGTGCTGGGCGCCTTGGGCGCCTCTTCGGCGGCGGCTGGAAGCGCCAGTAGCCACCGTCCCCGCCGGCAACGCCCGCCAACCCCCGCGCCGAGCTACGGTGGGTCGCCGACCAGGATCCACTCGCCCGATTCGCCGCGCCTGAGCAGCTCGCGCTGAGCCAGGTTTCGTAGCGCAAGAGTGACCGTGGGGCGCCGCGCACCGACGAGGTCGGCGAGCGTTTGGTGCGAGAGCCGGAAGGGCAGGACGGCCCCGCCCGGGGCCCTCCGACCCCACAGCTCGGTGAGCTGCCACAGGCTGAGGAGCAGACGCTCCTCGACCCCGACGGTGTTGGCGATTGCGGCGCTAACGGCGAGCCGGCGCGATCGCCGCAGGGCGCGATCGGTCAGGGTTTCCAGCAGCTGAGGCATTTCCCTGGCGTGGGCGGCGAGCGACTGGTCGAGAACCGCCAGCGCTGCCGGCTCGAGCACCGTCCAGGACTGCCGCGAGAACGACGCGGAGTCGTCCTGCCAGGGACGGAAGAGGTCGCCCCGCCCGAGCAGCTCCAGGCTGCGGCCGCGTTCGGGCACCAGGACCCGGCGACCGACCAGACCCTCGAGCACGAGGAAGCCGAGATGGTCGACCGACGGCTCGCTCGCATCCGGCTCCCAGGGGCCGCGCCGCAGTTTCACCACGACGGCGAAGAGCGGTGGTCCGAGCCCGTTGCCCGGGCGCGTCGCCCGCGTCAGCGAACGCGCGAGCTCTGGGTCGCGCTCGAGCAGGTCGACACGGTCCACCTCCCTCGCCGCCTGGCTGCTGGTGATCGCCGTCGTCAGCACAGGGATCCAGTACCCGTGCTTGTACGCTAGAAAACAAACCCACCTTGCACCCAGGGGGATTGGATAGGGTCCGCGACTCAGGACATGGCCACGATTGGCGAGAGATCACGCAACCGAGCCCTCAACCGGGACATCTCGCGGGCGATGGTGGCGCTGTTCAAGGAGTCCACCGGACGCGGCCCGACGCGCGCCCGCACCTATATCGAGAACGGCCTGGTCATCACCGTGCTCCACGACACGATGACCAAGGGGGAGCGCACGTTGATGGAGGACCACAAGGAAGACACAGTGCGGGACCTGCGCCGGATCTTCCAGGGGACGTTCCGGGACAAGGCGATCGGGATCGTGCAGCGGCTGACCGGCCGCAAGGTCCTCGCCTTCCTCAGCGACCACGCCGTCGATCCCGACTATGCAATCGAGGCCTTCGTGCTCGAGCCGGGCCTCGGCGAAGAATCGGATTGACGCACTGCCGCGACGCTGTGAGATCGCTGACATAAATGCGTGTTTGAGCGTTCCCTGATTGTTCGCTAACATACAAAAAGGGCATCCGGCTCACCGAGCCGTGATGGCTTCCACTGCAGCACGCGACCAAGCCGACCAGGGCAGCGGACGCAGAACGGCCGCCTCAAACAAGCGGTTGGTCGCCAGGAGTTCATCGAGCCGCCTTCGGGAAAGGGGTGTAAGAACATGCCTCCGCTCAGTGGTACCCAATACGCGCCTGGGTCAGCGAGGACGGCTGTCGCGAACGGCCGCGATGATTCTGCGAACGCGGGCCGTGCGTCGCTCCGCCCGGTCCCAGGCCGGACCTACGCCGAGACAGCCGATCCGGCGCTCAAGGAAGAGCTGGTTTGTCGCTTCCTGCCCTTGGCGCGCTCACTGGCGTTGCGCTACCGCGGCGCGAGCGAACAGCTCGAGGACCTGATCCAAGTGGCGAGCCTGGGACTCGTCAAAGCGCTGGACGGATTCGACCTCGAGCGCGGACGGTCGTTCATCGCCTATGCGGCGCCGACGATCCTCGGCGAGCTTCGCCGCCACTTCCGCGACCGGGTCTGGGAGGTACGCTTGCCCAGAGGGCTCCAGGAGCGGACGATGGCGGTCAACGAAGCGGCCGGCGAGCTCAGTGACGAGCTCGGAGCGAGCCCCACGGTGGCTCAGATCGCCGCCCGCCTCGACTTGGACGACGAGGAGGTCTCGGAGGCCCTGCAGGCCGACGAGGCCCGTCGCACGCTGTCGCTCGACGTGCCTCGAAACCGGCAGGATCGGGAGTCCTTGCCAATGGTCGAGACGGTGGGGCGGACGGAGCCGGGCTATGACGCGGTGGAAGCGCAGCTCGCCGCCGACGAGGCGTCGCTCGACGAGCGCGAGCGGCGCGTCCTCAGGCTTCGGTTCGAGGAGAACCTCAACCAATACGAAATCGGCCGCCGCCTCGGGGTCTCACAGATGCAGGTCTCGCGGATCATGCGACGGGCGCTCCGCAAGCTCCTGCGCGCCGTTCAGGGCAACGGCTCTCCGCGCTCCAAGGCCGCGTAGAACCCGGTCGCAGTCGAGGCGCGGGTGTGACGGCGTGGCAAAGCGGGGCCGTCGTTTGCGCCTCACGGACGGGGGTAACCGCGCCAAAGGAGGTGATCAGATGAGCCTCATCGACAAGCTGACCGGCCGAACCAAGAAGGCGGCCGGGGACCTCGCCGGCGATCGTTCGTTGCGGCGTCAGGGCGCCAAGGAAGAGCGCAAGGGTGAGAAGAAGGAAGAGCTCGACCGCGCCCAAAGTCGCGTTGAGGAGAAGGCCCAGGAGGTCGGAGACCTCGAGAAGGAGACCTAGCGCGAAGAATCCCCGTTCGGGCGCGGCCATCCGCGTGGGCTTGCGACCAAGGGCAAGCGTCCGGAGCTCAAGCGCATCAGCGGCCAGGAGAAGCTGCCGGTGTTGGCCCTGACCGACGGGACCACTGTGAACGGCTCGAAGGCGATCGCCGAGCCCAAGCGTCGTGGGTGATGCGCCTCCAACCGCTCGTGCCGCACTTCATCCGATCCCCCCCTCGAGCCGCTTGGCCACCCGGCGGAGGTCGGCTGTGAACTCGGCTCGCGCCTTGGCCCGCTCGTCCTCCTCCGGGACGCGCAGGATCGACGAGGGATGCACGGTGACCGTGACCAGGGGAGCAAACTCCGCCTCGACGAAGCGCCCGCGATCCCGGGTCACGCGAACCTTGGTTCCGAGCAGGCTCTTGGCCGCCGTGGCGCCGAGACAGACGACCACCTCGGGACGAACCACCGCTAGCTCGCTGTCGAGCCAGGGGCGGCAGGCGCCGATCTCCTCGCTGATCGGGCGCTGATGAAGGCGCCGCTTCCCCCGTCCCGCCTTCCACTTGAAGTGCTTGACGACGTTCGTTACGTAGGTCTCGCGACGGTCGATGCCGGCATCCTCGAGCGCAGCGTCGAGGATGCCTCCAGCCGGGCCGACGAACGGTTCCCCCTCGAGGTCCTCCCGATCACCCGGCTGCTCTCCCACCAGCATCACTCGTGCCGATTGGGAGCCCGCTCCGAACACGGTCTGGGTTCCCGACCGCCAGAGGGAGCACGCACGGCAACCGGCCGCCGCCCGCCGAAGCTTTGGCAGGGTCGGTCGCGGAGGGATCAGCTCCTCGGCAGGCTTGTGCCTTTCGCGCACTGGGCCCTCGCTCCCAGGGTTCAACGACCCCGGAACAAGGGCAGCAGGTACCAGAGGCTGCCGAACAGGAGGGCAGCGGCGACGCCGACCGGGATCGCCGCCGCCGTCCCGAACAGAAAGTCGGTGATCAACAGGATCGCGCCCGTCATCGCCAGCGCCAGGGCGCCGAGGCCGAGCACGGCGGCGCGGTTGGCGAACAAGAGGATCTCCTCCTTGCGGCCCCGCCGGAACTGCAGGCGGTGATATGCGGTGGGGGCGATCAGGAATGCGGACGCGAGAGCGGTCAGGAGCAGGACGGTGAAATAGAGGCCCCGCTCGAACCCGGTGAGCTGCGAAAAGCCCTGTGCGAACGGGACGGTAAGCAGGAACGCGAACAGGACCTGGACCCCGGGGAGCGCGATCCGGAGCTCGCCCAGCAGCTCATTGAAGTTGCGGTTCACGCGCTCGGCCGGCGTCTCGTCCCGCACCAGCTCGCCGATTTGCATTTCCTCCTGATCGGTCATCCCAAGCAGGCC
>VAYK01000122.1:0-3800 GCA_005884985.1 Actinomycetota bacterium
AGGCGATCTGGACCGAGGACGAGGCCTCCTACCACGGCGAGCACGTCGATTTCGACCCGATCTGGTGCTGGCCGAAGCCGATCCAGGAGCCGCACCCTCCTGTGCTCGTAGGCGGAAACGGCGAGCGGGTGCTCGACCGGGTGGTCGCCTTCGGCGATGAGTGGATGCCAAACCGCGCCTCCGGCCTGCGCGAGCGGATCGAGAAGCTCAACCGACTCGCCGAGGAGGCAGGGCGCGGTCCGATCCCCGTCACCGTGTCAGGCGCGAAGCCGGATCGCGAGCTGATCGAGCGCGGCGAGGAGGCTGGCGTTCATCGCTGCACCTTCTACATCGAGCCCGCGGATGCCGGCGAGACCGAGCGCCAGCTCGACGAGCTCGCCTCCAAGCTCGGCCTCGAGTAGCTAGAAGGGCGCTGTCGATAGACGACAATCGTGCCCGATAACGATCATCGAGGTGATTGTTCAGTATCGCGGGCCAGGCGAGTGCGCCGTCGCTCATGCAGGAACAGTTCGGCCCATGCGCGCGATCGCGTCCGGCACGCCCTGGCGGGCGGTGGGAAAGCGAGGGACCCAGCCGAGCTCGGACTTGATGCGGGCGTTGGAGCTCTTGGCGGACCGCGTCACGGCGCGGACAGGGTCGGCGCCGGCTGCGAGGCGAGCCAGCCAGGTGGGGATGCGGCGCGGAGGACCCTTGCCGAGGGCCGTTGCGGCGAGGGAGACGAAGTCGTAGAAGTGGATCGGCTGGTCGTCAACGACGTGGTAGAGAGCTCCGGCGGGGGCGCGCTCGGCGGCATCGGCGCAGGCGCTCGCCACGTCCTCGACCCTGACGACGTCCCACCAATTCTCGCCTGATCCGATCACCGCAAAACGGCCCGGCTGACACAGGCGGTTGACGAACTCTTCCACGAACCAGCCGCCCGGGCCGTAGACGTGGCTGGGCCGGATGATCACGTCCTCGAGCGAGGACTCCCGCAGCAGACGCTCGCCCTCCTGCTTGGAGCGAGCGTACTCGGTCTCGACCCGTAGCTGCGTTTCCTCATCCAGCAGCGCCCCTTTCGCATCGCCGGTGACAACGGTCGAGGTAAAAACGATCCGGCGCACGCCGGCGGTCTCGCAGGCGGCGATTAACGCGCGAGTGCCCTCGACGTTGACCGCGTGGATCTTCGCCGGGTCGCGCTGCGACGCGATCTCGGCCGCGAGGTGGACGACGCACTCCGGCGCGGCAGACTCAACTGCACGGACGAGGGATCCGGCGTTGGTGAGGTCGGCGGCGACCGCGGCCGTGCCCGACGGTTGGGAGCTTTCCCGACGGACTAGAGCTTGGACCTCGTGGTCGCGCTCGAGCAGCTCATTGCAGACCACTCTGCCGAGGAAGCCACTGGCACCGGTGACCAGGAGTCTCACGCGGCGAGTCTAGAGCGAGAGCACATGGGCCGTCTTCGGGTCCACGCGGCCCTCGAGCACGTTGCGGTAAGCGCGCTGGACCGCCTCGAATCCGTGGCCGCGGGCCAAGTCCAGCCAGCCGCTAGTCCATTCGCAGAAGGGGTGCCAAGCATCGGCAACCCTCGCTTCCAGTCCGGCCCCACCCCAGTCCTTGGAGCGTTTGACGACGCGATCCGGGGCGAAGAAGAGGGTCGGTGGCGGTCCGGGAAGCGCGCCCGAGCCGGCGGCAATTTCCTCCCAGTGCGTAACCCCGACGGCCATGCTGTGAGCGAGCGCGCCGCCGTAGTGCGAGTGGACTGCCCGACGCACGTCGCTGTCTCCCGCGACATCCTGTGATGGTGTGGCCGTAGATGCCCAGGCCCCCGACGAACTCGGCGCTCCGCGGCGAGGTGAGGGCGACCAGCTGCGTCCCCTCGCGCTGCGCCAGCATGAACGCCGCGGCGATCGCCGTCTTGCTGGAGGCGCTGGAGAACACGACCGGCCCACGACTCGCCAGCCCCTCGTCGGCGAGCTGGTCGTCGATCAGAAACGAGGTGAAGAAGAGCGGGCGCAGCAGCATCTGCATCTCCTCGGTGTCCGGCTGGTAGAAGGGGTCGGTCCCGGTCACCAGGTAGCGGTGGTAGGCAGAGGGCAGCTGCGCTCGGTGAGTCGAGCCGTCGACGAAGCCACGCCCGCCGGCGTCGGCAGGCGTCACGACCAGGTGCGAGGAAGGAGGCAGGTATCCGTACAAGCGCGTACCCGGGTCGACCCCCTCGGCCTCGCTGAGCTCGACCTCGGCGAAGCCCCACATCGGGACGCGGCCCCAGCCGTCCTCGGCGGGGAAGAAGTCCCAATATGACATCGCCTCGCCCATCACCGCGTAGGTGATGTTGTTTGCCGTCAGCCCGAAGGTATCGACCCGCAGCAACGCTTGGCCGCCCTGCAGCTCGGGCACGTCGGACTCGGCGATCCGGCACTGGCGCAGGTCGTCGCGCTTGACCAGGAAATCGGTCATCGGCGCCAAGGATGCTCTCACGACCAGGCGCTTTCGGGGCGATATGGATTCTCGCCCGTGCAGCTGGTCGTGCTCGCGCTCGCGGCGGCGTTCTACCACGGGTAACTGGGGGTACCTCGCTCCAGCGCCGGCCAGCCGATGTCGCGCTCGCGTTCGGCACGCTCGAGGGCGCCGCCGCCGCGCAGTCCGAACAGCCGCTTGGCGAGCAACAGGTAGAGGACGATCGCGACGTTCACGATCAGAGCGGCGAGCTTGAACCAGGAAACCCGCACGGTCAGCTCGTAGACCTCGAGCGGGACCAGCAGCGTGGTGGCGACGAAGGTGAGGTACTCGGCCCAGCGGCGCTGAAACCAGAGTCCCACCGCCTCGGCGCCCTCGAGCAAGGCGTAGCCGATCAGCCCGGCGCCAACCAGATGAAGCGTCCCCCGGTCGAGCGAGAACAGGCGATCGAGATCGCCGACCAAACCCGTGTGAGTGCTCTCGAGCGGGCCGCCGCCCACGCCACCCTGGATGTCGGCCAGCAGACGATAGAAGCGCTGGCGCAGCTCCTGCTCGTGGGCGGCGATCAGGAACACGGCCAAGGCGAGCAGGGCAAGGACGAGGAAGTGGATCGCCCGATCGACGGCGATCAGCCGCAGGATGATCTTGTCGCGAAGCGGCTTGCCTCGCAGTGGCAGTTGGATCTGCTCGCGAGCTGGCATGTATCGGCGTGAGGGACGTCCCGGAGCGGGCAGCGGAAGCCAGCTGTCACAGCGCAGGCAGCGGTACCAGCGCAGCCCATCTTGCTCGCGCACGATCAAGGCATCGCTCTCCCGAACCTCTGCAACATCGGCGCCGAGCAGCTCATGCCCGCGCAGCCCGCAGACCAGGAGCTCGTAGTGGAGCTTCGGAAGGAAGCGCTGCGGCTTCGCGGTTCCGGGAGGAAGCGCGTGATCTCCGCCGCCAGCCATGCGTGGCGCAGCGTACTGACGGCGGCTGAACCTGCGTTCGGGCGCTTGCCAACCACCAGGCTCCTGCCAGCGCGTGGAGCTTGCCGCAGGCTGGTGAGCTGCCGGGCTAGGCGCTGATGTGCTTGTGAACTGGGTTCGCCTCGATTTTCGGGGCTAAGAAGTCGCCACGACCGAGTTCTTGCATCGCGGGAATCAGCTTCTCGTTGCGGAACTGCTGGAACTGCTCCTCGGAGTCCCAGACAGTGATCACGCGCCATCCGCCGTTCAGTGGTCCAGCGATATGGACCCGGCATCCCTCGGGAAGTTGATCGTTGGGCAGCAGTCGGGCGCTGACCTCCTCATAGAAGCTCTGATCTCCCTGGGGGATCTCGTTGACCACGACGATTGCCATGAACGCCTCCTCTCGTCCCCCTT
>VAYK01000122.1:3988-4205 GCA_005884985.1 Actinomycetota bacterium
GAACGTAGACTGGTCGATCAGGAGGAGATCGCGATGCCTTCAGGGATCCCGCCGGGTCCGTCATATCCGTCCTTGATCCAGAGCATCGGCTTCTGGAAGCGGCCGCTTGCCTTCCTGGAGCGCTGCCGCGCCCGCTACGGCAAGAGGTTCACGATTCGGCTGCCGCTGGCGCCACCCTTCGTGATGATCTCCGACCCCGGCGAGATCAAGCAGGTCT
>VAYK01000123.1 GCA_005884985.1 Actinomycetota bacterium
GGGATGAAGGTGGGCGAGTTGGAGGCCCTGCTCGATCGCCTCGAGCGCGATGGACGGCGGCCGAAGTTCATCTACGTGGTGCCCACCTTCCAGAACCCGACCGGGGTCACCCTCTCCGGCGAGCGGCGGCGGCGACTGGTCGAGCTTGCCCGGGAGCGCGAGGTGCTGGTGGTCGAGGACAACCCCTACGGCCTGCTCCGCTACGAGGGCGAGCCCCAGCCGCCGCTGTATCCTCTCGCCCGGAATCCGCCTCGGCTGGGCGGTGGCGCCGCCGCCCGTGATGGAGAAGATGGCGCTCGGCAAGCAGGCGACCGACCTCTGCACCTCGACCCTCGCCCAGTACTTCGCGCTCGAGTACTTCGCCGAGGACCGTTGGCGCGAGTACGTCGACAGCCTCTGCGACGTCTACCGCTCCCGACGCGATGCGATGCTCGAGGCCCTCGAGCGCCACTTCCCCGAGCAGGCGACCTGGACCCAGCCCGAGGGCGGCATGTTCGTCTGGGCGACCCTGCCCTCCTACATCGACACCTCCGACCTGCTCGCCAAGGCGCTGCGCGAGAACGTCGCCTTCGTCCCCGGGGCGGCCGCCTACGTCGACGGGCAGAGCGGGACCAGCTCGATGCGGCTCAAGTTCTCCGGCTTCGACGAGGATCGGATCCGCGAGGGGATCCGGCGCATCGGCGAGGTGGTGAGCGAGCAGGTGGCTCTGTACGAGACGATCACTGGCGAACACCGGTTGCCGGCCGCTTCCTCGTCTTCGCCCCCGGGGGCGGAAGATCGCGAGCCGGAAGCCGAGGAGCTCCCCGGCCAGGGCGGGGACGTCCTCCCTCTCCGGCGTCGCGGCAAGGAGACCTAGCCCGGTCGATGAAGGTCGCGGTCCTGAAGGGCGGAAGGTCGCTGGAGCGCCAGGTCTCGCTGCGCTCCGCGGCGCGGGTCGAGGATGCGCTGACCTCGCTTGGGCACCAGGTGGTGTCGCTCGACGCCGGTGCCGACCTGGTGCGGCGGCTGAAGGAGGAGGGGCCCGAGGTTGCCTTTATCGCCCTGCACGGCCCCGGCGGCGAGGACGGCACGCCGCAGGAGCTGCTCGAAATCCTCGGCATCCCCTACACGGGGCCGGGAGTGACGGCCTGCATCCGCTGCATGGACAAGGTGCTGGCCAAGCACCTGCTGCGCGCGGCCGGGATCCCGACGCCCGACTGGGTCGCATTCAACGCGACGGCCTTCCGTGAGCTGGGGGCCGCCGACGCCCTGGAGGAGATCGAGGCTCGCCTCGGCTTCCCGCTGGTGGTCAAACCTGGGGCACAGGGCTCGGCGCTCGGGGTCCGCTTCGCCGCTTCGCGCGATGACGTCCCCGAGGCGCTCGTGGCGGCATTCAGCTACGACGATCGGGTGATGCTCGAGCGCCACGTCGCCGGGCCAGAGCTGGCGGTCTCGCTGCTCGATGGCGACGGCCGCACCGAGTACGTCTGCCCGGCCGAGCTGGCACCCGCCGAGACGGCCGCCGTGCAGGGAGTGGCGACGCGCGCGTACGAGGCGCTCGGCTGCACCGGCTTCGCCCGGGTGGACCTAATGCTCGACGCCGACGCGGCGGCGCAGGTGCTGGAGGCAAACGCGATCCCCGGCCTTACCGACACTAGCCTCTTCCCGATGGCCGCCAACGCCGCCGGCATCAGCTTCGAGGACCTCGTGGCGCGAATCGTCGACCTGGCCCGGGCACGCGGGCCGGTCGCATCGGCCACGCTCCCGGGTTAGGCGGGACTACTCCTCGCCCTGGGCGAAGTCCTCGGGCGTCACCTGGTCGAGGAAGTCCTTGAACTTCTCGACCACCTCCTCGGTGTCCTCGACCTCGTGCTCGAACTCGATCGAAGACTCGTCGATGACGTCGTCGGCGGCAAAGATCGGCGCCTGGGTCCGCACCGCAAGCGCGATCGCGTCCGAGGGGCGGGAGTCGATCTCGAGCTCAGAGCCGTTCATCGAGATCGTGATCGAGGCGTAGAAGGTGTTGTCGCGAAGCTCGGTGACCGCCACCCGCTCGCACTTCGCGTCGAGCTGCTCGAGCAGGTCCGAGAGCAGGTCGTGGGTCATCGGGCGGGGGGTCGAGGCGCCCTGCAGCTTCATCAGGATCGCGGCGGCCTCAGGGTGGCCGATCCAGATCGGGAGGAAGCGGTTCCCATCTACGGTCTTCAAGAGAACAATCGGCTGCTTGCCGACCATGTCGAAGCTCACGCCGTAGATCTGCATCTGCTGCAAGGTGGTCTCCCGGCCGTCGCCTGGCCTGCGAGCCATTATAGGAGCGGGTTGGACCGCTGGCCAAAGCGCGGCTGGGCCCCGCTTCGACCCGTCATGGCGCCCCCGGGGGGCAGATATCGGGCCGCAGCGGCGATAATCGGCCCGGATGTCCGAGGCTCGCCAGCAGGCCTTCATCGACGCGCCGGTCGAGGTGGTGTGGGAGCTCCTGGAGGACGTCGACCGGCATCCGGAGTGGTGGCCGCGCGTGCTCGAAGTCGAATGCGAGGGACTCGAGCCGGGCTGCACCTACCGCGAGGTGATCCAGACCCCGGTCGGCAAGGACGAGATGATGCTCCACGTGGATCGGCTGGAGGACTGCAAGGAGCTCCTGATCCGTTGCGTGAACACCGGCACATTCGTCCACATGCTCCTGACCGAGGCCCAGGACGGCACCTTCGTCGACGCGAGATTCGGCATGGACCCAGGCAAGTTCCAATACCGGATCTTCGACCTCGTCGCCGGCAAGCGCTACTTCCGCGGCTGGCTTCTGCAGTCGCTCGACGCGATGCAGCGGGTCGCGGCACAGCGGGCCCGCACGTAGTCCGGCCACCATGAACGGATGGGCGATGCTGCGCTCGAACCACAGCGAGCCGGGAAGGAGCGATGGCCCTGGTTCGAGGCCAGGGCGGCCTGGATGGGCGATCCTGGACTCCAGGGAGCCCGCAGGGCGACCGATGTGAGAGTCCCCGTGCGGTCGACGGAGGTCATGGGCGATCCTGGACTCGAACCAGGGACCTCCTCCTTATCAGAGAGGCGCTCTGACCGACTGAGCTAATCGCCCTGCGGCCGCCCATTGTAGGAGCCCGGCATGGAGCGTCGCTAGGCTGGCGCCGGCGATGCCGCGCCGTCCCGACATGCCCCCGCTTCACCGCTCGGCGCTCTCCGATGACCCCAATCGAGCAGTTCCGCGATTGGTACGAGCGGGCCGAGCGGGAGGTGCCGCTGGCGCACGCGATGACCCTGGCGACCGTGGACGCGGATGGGGCGCCGGACGCACGCATGGTCCTACTGAAGGGCTTTGGTCCGGAGGCGTTTCGCTTCTTCACCAACTTCGACTCGGCCAAGGCGAGGCAGCTGGACGCCGCCCCGCGAGCGGCGCTCGTCCTCTACTGGCGCGAGCTCGACCGCCAAGTGCGGGTCCGCGGTCCCGTCGTGCGGCTTTCCGACGCAGACTCCGACGAGTACTTCGCCTCCCGCCTGCGCGACTCGCAGATCGGCGCCTGGGCCTCACCCCAGAGCGAGCCGCTACCCGACCGCGCGACGCTCGACGCGCACGTGAAGGAGGCGGAGGAACGCTTCACGAGCGGCACAGTCTCGCGCCCGCCCTTCTGGGGCGGCTACGCGCTCCGCCCCGAGGAGATCGAGCTCTGGCAGGGTCAGGCCGGTCGGCTCCACGACCGCTTCCTCTACACGCGCGAGGGCAACGGCTGGAGGCTCGAGCGGTTGGCGCCGTAGCGGCCGACTCGGAGGACGTGGGCACTCAGTCGCCGGAGCCGCGCTCCCGGGCGAACGCCAGGAGCTGGTCCAGGTCCTCGAAGTGGAGCTCGGCGCGAATGCCGCGGCGGGCGGGACGGATCCGGACGCCGGTGCCGAGCGCCGATTCGAGCGCCTCTTCGGCGCGAGCCAGGGCGGCCTCCTGGTCGGGGTGGGGGACGACCTCGAGGCGTTTGCCGGTGCCAGCCTTCTTGGCGCGGCGCTCGGTCTCGCGGACGGACCAGCCGCGCGCTGCGACCTCACGGGAGAGGGCGCGGCGGGCCTCGTTGCCCCGCGCCTGGAGGATCGCCCTGCCGTGGCCCTCGCTCAGCTCGCCTGATGCGAGCAGGTCGAGCACCTCGTCGGGGAGGTCGAGGAGGCGGATCAGGTTCGAGATCGACGGGCGGCTGCGGCCGAGCCGTCGCGCCAGCTCCTCCTTGCTGAGCCCCAGATCCTCCACCAGCGCCGCGCAGGCGCGCGCCTCGTCCACGGGATTGAGGTCCTCGCGGGCCATGTTCTCGATCAGCGCCGTCTGCAGGCGCTCCGCCTCACCCTCGTCACGGACGATCGCCGGCACCGTCTGCAGGCCTGCCTCCCGCGCCGCCCGCCAGCGGCGCTCGCCGGCGATCAGCTCGTAGCGACCGTCCCGCAGCGGTCGCACGATCAGCGGCTGGACCACGCCCGCGTCGGCAAGCGACGCCGCCAGGGTCTTGATCGAGTCGGGGCCGAAGCGCGTTCGCGGCTGGCGCGGGTTGCGGCGGATCGACTGCACCGGCAGCTCGCGCAGCTCCCCGGCAGGATCGCCGCCAGGCCACGGCCCATGCCCCGCTTAGCCATGAGCCTCTACCTCTACCTCAGCCTTAAGCAGTGGGGCGCGCTTGACCGACACCTGATCGGCCTCATCCCGCTCCGCCAGCTCGAGCGCCAGCTCACGGTATGCGGTCGAACCGCGCGAGGAGGGGGCATGCGCGATCACCGGCAGGCCGAAGCCAGGGGCCTCGGCGACCCGGATGCTGCGGGGAATCACGGTGCGAAACATGAGCTCGGCGAAGTGGTCGCGAAGCTGGCGCTCGACATCCTGCGCGAGCCTCGTCCGCTCATCGTGCATGGTGATCACGACGCCGGTCAGAACCAGGCCCGGGTTCAGCTCCCGCCGCACGGCGTCCAGGGTGTCGAGGAACTGGACCAGCCCCTCGAGTGCGAGGTACTCGGCCTGCACCGGAACGATCACCCGGTCGGCCGCCACCAGGGCGTTCACGGTCACCGGTCCCAGCGCCGGTGGGCAATCGAGCAGGGTGATCCCGAATCGCTCCCTGACCGGCCCCAGCATGTCGCGCAGGTGGCGCTCGGAGCCCTCGATCCGCGGCAGCTCGACCGCGGCACCCGCTAGGTCGCGACTCGCCGGCGCGATCCACAGGTTGTCGGGACCCGCGGGCTGAGCCGCCTCGGCGACCGAGCACTCGCCGGTCAGGCAGTCGTAGGAGGACGGACGCATGTCGCGCCCCAAACCGAGGGCGACCGTCGCATTGCACTGCGAGTCGAGGTCGCAGAGCAGCACCTGGGCGCCTCCCGCCGCCGCGCAGGCTGCGATGTTGACGGCGGTCGTCGTCTTCCCGACGCCGCCCTTCTGATTCGCGATCGCATAGACCGACCCCATCCCCCGCGACCTTACCCACGGCCGCCGACGGGGAGCCGTCAGCGCCCGCCGGGGGGCCGCTTCTTGGCCATCCCGGGGCGCCGCGGGAGGTTGCCGGGGGTCGGCCCGCTCTTGCGCATCACGTGCAGATGACGGTGGCGGGAGCCCGCATACGGGCCCACCCATCTGATCTCCATCGGTTCCATGGCGAGCTGCTGCGCCGCGCGTTCCAGCTCTGCCTCCTCATCCGGATCCCGGCGGCCCTTCCAAGCGACCAGGGTGCCCCCCGCGACCAGCAGCGGGGACGCGAGCTCGGCCAGCGTCGACAGGCGGCCGACCGCGCGGGCGGTGACGGCGGCGTAGGCCTCGCGACCACGGTTGACGGCCCAGATCTCGGAGCGCTCGCAGATGACCCGCGCGTTGGCGATCCCGGCCCGCTCGATCGCCTGGCGCATGAAGTCGCATTTGCGCCCCGTCGACTCGATCAGATCGAAGCGCGCGTCGGGCAGCGCGACGGCGAGCGGCAAGCCCGGAAAGCCGGCTCCCGCTCCCACGTCCGCGATCCGGCGCGCGACACTCAGCGCTTCGACCTCGAGGCCGCTCAGCGAGTCGGCGACGTGGACGCGCCAGGCCCGTTCGGGGTCGCGCACGGCGCTCGGCGCGGCCCGATCCGCGGCGAGCATGTCGAGCACCGCGCGCAGCGTCGCCCGCGCCTCGTCGGACAGCTGCGCCGCCGCGCCCGGCCCGGCGCTCAATCGCTGAGCAGGGGTGCCACGATCACGCAGCGCTCGGGCTCCTCGCCCTCGCTGAAGGTCTCGACCCCGGCGCGGTCCTTGAGGTACTGATGGACGACCCGACGCTCGGTCGGGCTCATCGGGTCGAGCTCGATCTCCTTGCCCGTCTTCAGCGCGCGGTCGGCGGCACGATCGGCCTGTCGCTCGATCGCCTCTTGGCGTCTCTCCCGATAGCCAGCGGCGTCCACCACCACACGCTTTCGCTCCTGAAGCCCGCGGAACGCGGCCCGGTAGCAGAGCAGCTGCACCGCGTCGATCGTCTGCCCGCGGCGCCCGATCAGCAGGCCCACATCCTCGCCATCGACGCGGCCCACGATCTGCTCGGGGTCTTCGTCTACCTCGACGTTTGCTTCGACGTCAAGCGCATCGACCACCCGCTCGAGAATCGCCCGCACTCGCTCAGCGGGCTCCGCCGGCAGACCACTGTCCCCGTCACTCGCCACCGGGCGAGTCTATTGAGCAGGAGACAGGGACAGCAGGTCGCAGTAGATGGGTTTGGCGCCGCCCGGAGCTGTGACCTGGGGTGAGGGCAGCGACCCGAGCTTGCCCGCCGCGCGGGGCCTGAAGTCGCCGTTAGCGGCGCCGCTTCTTCTTGCGCGGCGGTAGTGGCGGCGGTTTGGCCGCCCGTGCCTGGGCCTCGGCCTCCTTGGGTGGCGGAGGAATGATCTGCTTGACGACCCACTGCTGCCCCATCGTCCGAACGGGGTGAAGAAGACCGGCAGCGCGTACATCATCAGGCGCTGGTTGCCCTCGGCGGACATCGCCATGATCGAGGTCGAGCCGACCATGGTCACGAAGTAGAGGCCGATCAGGATCACCAGCGCCGCGCCCGTCGCCTTCTCGTCGAGGGTGAGACCCAGGAAGCTCGGGTCGCCGCTGGCGGCGAGCTCGTTCGAGAACTCGGAGCTGCGCAGCAGGTAGAAGAGCGACATGAAGACCGGCAGCTGGAGCAGCAGCGGTACGCAGGATGCGAGTGGATTGATCTTGTTCTCGCGGTAGAACTCCATCATCTCCCGCTGCTGGCGCTGGCGGTCGTCCTTGTACTTCTCCTGGATCTTCTTGATCTCCGGCTGGTGCGCCTGCAGCGCCCGCATCGAGCGGATCTGCTTCAGGGACAGCGGCAGGATCGCGATCCGAGTGACAACCGTCAGCAGGATGATCGCGATTCCCCAGTTGACCCCGATGCTGTCGTGAAAGAAGGTGAGGATGGAGTTGGCTACGTCGATCAGCGGCTGGAAGATGGCGGAGATGCTGGCGATTGGGAGCTTCAGGTGCGGGCCTCGCGTTTGGCCGGCCGGTTGTGCCTGGGCTTGAAGAGGGGGCGCGCTGCGAGCGGGTCGTAGCCGCCGTCGCTGAACGGGTTGCAGCGGGCCAGACGCCAGGCGGCCAGGATGATGCCGCGCAAGACGCCCAGTTCACGGATCGCCCGCACGGCGTAGGCCGAGCAGGTCGGCTCGTACTTGCAGCGGCGAGGGAGTGCCGGCGAGATCAAGCGCTGGTAGAGGCGGATCGGGGCGAGGACGATTGCGAGCAGGGCGCGTTTCACGTTTTACGCATTCAAGTTAGAGGGTTCCGCCCGTCAGCCCTGCCTCAGAGGCCAGCTGCTCGAGCGCTTTTGCGACCCCTCCGGGGCCATCGCGCTCCAGAAGGCCGGCAGCGTCGGGACGAGCGACGAGCACGAAGTCGTGGCCGCGTGGAAGCGCCTCGTCGAGGGACCAGAACGCCTCTCTCAGTGCGCGCTTCACCGCATTTCTCTCTACGGCGCCACCGACCTTGCGGCTCACTGAGATGCCGAGGCGAACCTGATCGTGATCGGCGTCCGAGTCGCCACGCGGGAACGCGTAGAGGACC
>VAYK01000124.1 GCA_005884985.1 Actinomycetota bacterium
CAATGGGCTCGCCCGTGCCGGTATCGCGGTAGCGGATCGTTCCCTGGGGAATGCGGATCTCGTTCAGGCTGCTGGTCGGCCGGGCCATCTGTCCCTCCTCAGCAGTAGGTTTCATACAGGCAGTACGTAACTATCATACAGACGGTATGAAAGTCAAGAGGACCCAGGCGGAGAGGTCAGAGGCCACGCGGGCGGCCCTGATGGCCGCCGCGCGCAGCCTGTTCGCCGAGAGGGGCTATGCCGGGGTCGGCACCGAGGAGCTCGTCCGGGCCTCCGGCGTCACCAGGGGCGCCCTCTACCACCACTTCGACGGCAAGACGGACCTGTTCGGCGCCGTCTTCGAGGAGGTCGAGCGCGAGCTCGCAGAGCGATTTGCCGCCGAGGCGCTGTCCAAGCAGGATCCCTGGGAGGCGTTGCTCGCCGCGCTGGAGATGTTCCTCGACGTCTGCGTCGAGCCCGAGGTGCAGCGGATCGCGCTGCTCGACGCGCCCTCGGTCCTGGGCTGGGAGGCCTGGCGGGAGATCGAGGCACGCTACGGCCTCGGGTTGATCAAGCTCGCGCTGCAGAACCTGATCGGCGCGGGGGTGGTGGAGCCTCAGCCGGTCGAGCCGCTCGCCCACGCGATCCTCGGCACGCTCGCCGAGGCGGGCCTCTACGTCGCTCGCGCCGATGACGTCGGCGCCGCGCGGGCCCAGATGGGCGCGGTGCTGCGCCGGATGCTCGAGGGGCTTCGCTCCCGCTAGCGCGGCGCGGTCAATCTTCGCCGAAGCGTGCCGCCTCTTCCGAACCCTCGGTCGCATCACCGGCGCTGTAGGAATGAGCACCGGCTCCGGCCAGGGCGCCGCCCTCGACGATCAAATACTCCTCGCGCAGCGGTCGCCCGTCGAAGAAGCACTCGAGGATCTCGCGCGTCCCGGCCGCGTAGCGGGCCTGGGCCGAGAGGCTCGTGCCGGAGACGTGGGGAGTCATGCCGTGGTGGGGCATCGACCGCCAGGGATGGTCCCGCGGAGCCGGCTGAGGGAACCAGACGTCACCGGCGTACCCGGCAAGCTGTCCGCTCTCGAGCGCTCGCGCAACCGCGTCGCGATCGCAGATCTTGCCGCGAGCGGTGTTCACAAGGTAGGCGCCGCGCTTCATCTTGCCGATCAGCTGGTCGTTGAACAGGTGCTCGGTCTCGGGGTGAAGCGGCGCGTTGATCGTCACCACGTCGCAGGCCTCGACCAGCGACTCGACCGTCGGGTGGTAGGTGACGCCCAAATCCGTTTCCACCGTTTCCGGGAGGCGATGTCGATCTGTGTAGTGCAGCCCGACCTCGAACGGCTTCAGGCGTCGCAACACCGCCGAGCCGATGCGCCCGGCGCCGACGGTGCCCACCTGCATCCCCTCTATGTCGTAGGAGCGCGATACGCAGTCGGCGATGTTCCAGCCGCCGTCAATCACGACCTCATAGGACGGGATGTAGTTGCGCACCAAGGCCAGGATCATCATCACCACGTGCTCGGAGACGCTGATGCTGTTGCAGTAGGTGACCTCGGCGACCGTGATCCCGCCCTCCATCGCGGCCTGGAGATCAACGTGGTCAGAGCCAATGCCCGCCGTGATCGCCAGCTTCAGGTTCGGGGCCTTGGCGATCCGCTCCGCGGTCAGGTAGGCGGGCCAAAACGGCTGCGAGATCACCACTTCGGCCTCTCCGAGCTCGCGCTCGAATACCGAGTCGGGCCCATCCTTGTCCGCGGTCACGATCAACTCGTGCCCCCGCTCCTCGAGGAACTTCCTCAGCCCGAGTTCGCCCGAGACGGTGCCCAGAAGCTCGCCCGGAGTGAAGTCGATCCGCTCCGGGGTGGGCGTGGTCTGCCCGTCCCAGTAGCGCTCGATCTTCGGGATCTCGTCGCGAGGATAGGCCGGCGGATAGCCGTCGACCGGATCCTGGTATAGGACGCAGAGAATATTGGACATGCTCTAAGCCTCCGGTTGAATCGCGGCAGCGTCGCAGTCGTCGTCCAGCGGCAGTCTCGCACGCGCTGGTTGTGTGCCGAGGTCCGATTGCGGCCCGCGAGCCGCCGCTAACATCAGTGGTGATGAAGACCGGGATCCACCCCGAGTACGTGCTCGCCCACGTTCGCTGCTCGTGCGGGAACGAGTTCTACACGCGCTCCACGAAGCCGGAGCTGCACGTCGAGATCTGCTCGGCGTGCCATCCGTTCTACACGGGCAAGCAGAAGCTTCTCGACACAGGTGGCCGGGTTGAGCGCTTCAAGCGTCGCGCGGCGCGGAGCAAGCGCTAGCCCACCGGGTGGGGCAGCCAGCGGTGCCGGAAACGAAAGCGACGCCTTGGCGCTGCCGAAGGAGTAGACGGTGACCGAACGGGTCCAGAGTCCTCCGTCCGTCGACGCCGTCCCGGCGCTCGACGGACATCCGCGCCTCGCCGAGGCGCGGATGCCGGACGGGATGCCGGTGGCCAGCCGCGACGCGCCCGTGGGCGGCCAGGCGGTGCTCGAGGGCGTGATGATGCGCGGCGTCTCGACCTGGGCGGTGGCGGTGCGCAAGCCGGACGAAGAGATCGAGGTGACCTCGGAGCCGCTGGTTTCGTGGGCCAAGCGCAACCGGGCGCTCCGCTGGCCGGTGATCCGCGGCGTGGTCGCGCTGGCTGAGTCGCTTCGGATCGGCTTCCGGGCCCTGGCGATCTCCGCCAACGCGCAGATCGAGCCCACCGAAGGCGAGGACCCGGAGCCGATCGGCGGCTTCGTCTGGGGGGTCACCGTGGCGCTGTCCCTGATCCTCGCGATCGGCATCTTCTTCGTCGTCCCAGTGGGGGCGACCAGCCTGATCAAGGACCAGCTCGGCTCCCCGGTGCTCTTCTGGCTCGTCGAGGGCGTTCTGCGCACGGCGATCTTCATCGGCTACATCGCGGCGATCAGCCGCCTCCGGGACCTGCGGCGCGTGTTCGAGTACCACGGCGCCGAGCACAAGACGATCTCCTGCTACGAGGCGGGCGACCGGCTGACGCCGGCGCGGGCCCAGCTCTACTCGCGCCTCCACCCCCGCTGTGGGACGAGCTTCCTGCTGGTCGTCATGGTGGTTGCGATCTTCGTCTTCGCGCCGCTCGGCCTCCCGGCCTGGTACTGGCTGCTCGCATCGCGGATCCTCGGCATTCCGCTGATCGCCGGCATCTCCTACGAGGTGATCAAGTGGGCCGGGCGCAACCGCCGCAAGCGCTGGGTGCGCGCGGTGATGTGGCCCGGGCTGATGTTGCAGAACCTGACCACTCGTGAGCCCGACCGCGACCAGCTTGCGGTCGCGATTGCCGCGCTCGAGGCCGTGCTGGCGGTGGAGAGTCCCGAGCAGGCCGCCGTGACCGGCGCGATCGAGATCGTCGCCTAGCCCTAGCAGTTGATCAGCGTGCCGGTCCCCGTCCCCTGGTCGCGGGTGTCGAAGTCGGGCCGCCATCGCGATCGTCGTTGCCCGGACCGCCGGTCCGCGAACACAACCCATCCAAGCGCGATTTCAGGCATAGGCCGCAAGCCGCGAATTCTCCCCTTCAGCCGTCACACTAGGAGGCATGATCGAGGAGCTGGTCGACCAGATCGAGGGTCGCTTCGCGGAGCTGGAGCGGCAGATGTCGGACCCGGCGGTGATCGCCGATCGCGAGCGGTACGCCGAGGTCGGACGCGCGTACCGCCAGCTCGAGTCGGCCGCCAGGCTGGCCGAGCAGTGGCGGCGCGCCACCGACGACGCCGCGGGCGCGCGCGAGCTGCTGGCCGAGGACGGCGACGACCCGGAGCTGCGCAAGTTGGTGGCCGACGCCCCCGGCCAGCTCGAGGAGCTCGGAGAGCAGATCCGCCTGGCGACGGTCGAGCGCGACCCGAACGACTCCAAGCACGTCCTGGTCGAGATCCGCGCCGGCGCGGGCGGTGACGAGGCGGCTCTGATCGCCGGCGACCTGTTCAAGATGCTCACCCGCTACGCGGAGCAGCGCGGCTTCGGGACCGAGGTCCTCTCCTCCTCGCCGGCCGAGGTCGGCGGCTTCAAGGAGGTGACCTTCGCGGTCAAGGGCGAGGGCGCTTACTCGGTGTTCAAGTACGAAGGCGGGACCCACCGGGTGCAGCGGGTGCCGAAGACGGAGTCGCAGGGGCGCATCCACACCTCCACAGCGACCGTGGCGGTGCTGCCCGAGGCGGAGGAGGTCGAGGTCGCGATCGATCCGAACGAGCTTCAGGTGGACGTCCATCGCTCCTCGGGGCCCGGCGGCCAGTCCGTCAACACCACCGACTCCGCCGTGCGGGTGACGCACAAGCCGACCGGGATCGCCGTCTCGATGCAGGACGAGAAGTCGCAGCTTCAGAACCGCGATAAGGCCATGCGGGTGCTTCGCGCGCGCCTCTATGAGCAGAAGCTGGCCAAGCAGCAGGCCGAGATCGCCTCCGAGCGTCGCTCGCAGGTGGGCTCGGGCGAGCGCTCGGAGAAGATCCGGACCTACAACTTCCCCCAGGGCCGGGTCACGGACCACCGCGTCAAGCTCACGGCCCACAACCTCGACCAGGTGCTGGCCGGCGACCTGCGCGAGTTCACCGACGCACTCGCCGGCGAGGAGAAGCGCCGGCGCCTCGCGGCGCAGGCGGCCGAGGCCGCGTCCTGACAGCCGCCATGAGGACCGCCGGCTTGGTGAACGAAGCGCTCGCCGCGGCGACCGATGCGTTCGCGGCCGCGTCGGTCGAGATGCCGCGCTTCGACGCCGAGCTCCTGCTCGCCGAGGCGACGGGGTGGGATCGGGCGAGGCTGGCGGCCGAGCCCGAGGCGGGGATCGATGCGGCGGCCGCCCGGCGGTTCGGCGAAATGGTGCGCCGCCGTGTCCGCCGCGAGCCCGTCGCCTACATCGTGGGTCGAAAGGGATTTCGCCGGCTTGAGCTCGCGGTCGACCGCCGAGCTCTGATCCCGCGCCCGGAGACGGAGCTCCTGGTCGAGATCGCTCTGGAGCTCGAGCCCCGAACCGCGCTCGACGTCGGCACAGGGTCCGGTGCCGTGGCGCTGGCGGTCGCGGACGAGCTGCCGCAGTGCGAGGTGACCGGGACCGATATATCGCCGGCGGCGCTCGATCTGGCGCGCGAGAACTCCGAGCGGCTCGGCATCGACGGCCGCGTCCGCTTCGAGCGGGGGACGGTGCCCGACGGCCGGCGGTTCGACCTCGTGCTCGCGAACCTCCCGTACGTCGGCGAGGACGAGTGGGAGCGCCTGGCGCCGGAGATCACCCGCTACGAGCCGCGCGAGGCTCTGGTGGCCGGCGCTGACGGGGTCGAGGCGATCGCCTCGACCGTCCCGGCGGCCAGTCCGTCAACACCACCGACTCCGCCGTGCGGGTGACGCACAAGCCGACCGGGATCGCCGTCTCGATGCAGGACGAGAAGTCGCAGCTTCAGAACCGCGATAAGGCCATGCGGGTGCTTCGCGCGCGCCTCTATGAGCAGAAGCTGGCCAAGCAGCAGGCCGAGATCGCCTCCGAGCGTCGCTCGCAGGTGGGCTCGGGCGAGCGCTCGGAGAAGATCCGGACCTACAACTTCCCCCAGGGCCGGGTCACGGACCACCGCGTCAAGCTCACGGCCCACAACCTCGACCAGGTGCTGGCCGGCGACCTGCGCGAGTTCACCGACGCACTCGCCGGCGAGGAGAAGCGCCGGCGCCTCGCGGCGCAGGCGGCCGAGGCCGCGTCCGCTTCGAGCGGGGGACGGTGCCCGACGGCCGGCGGTTCGACCTCGTGCTCGCGAACCTCCCGTACGTCGGCGAGGACGAGTGGGAGCGCCTGGCGCCGGAGATCACCCGCTACGAGCCGCGCGAGGCTCTGGTGGCCGGCGCTGACGGGGTCGAGGCGATCGCCTCGACCGTCCCGGCGGCCCTCGCCGCTTTGGAACCGGGCGCCTCGCTCGCCCTGGAGGTCGGCGCGGGCCAGGCCGGCCCGGTCGCGGAGCTCTTGGTCGATCTCGGCCTCCACCAGGTCGAGGGGCGCCAGGACCTCGCCGGGATCCCCCGGGTGGTGCTCGGCAGTCAGTGACCGCCACGATTTCGATCGCCAACGACGGGGCCGACCGTGCACGCGAGGCGCTCGAGCGCTGCGTCACGGACGGCGGTGTCGCGGTCTTCCCGGCGGACACGCTGTACGGGCTCGGCTGCGACCCGTCGAGCGCGGCGGCGATCGAGCGGATTCACTCGCTGAAGGGCCGCGACGATGGCAAGTCCTCGGCGGTGATGTTCTTCGCGCCCCTCGCAATGCGGGAGCTGCGGGCGACGCTCGGAACGCGCACGCGGGACGCGCTCGCGGCGCTGCTCCCGGGGCCCGTGACCCTTGTCGTCGACAATCCCCACCGCCGCTATCCGCTCGCCTGCCGCGATCACCCGGAGCGGCTTGGGATCCGGTTGATCGATGGTCCGCTCGGCGGCGCGAGCTGCGCGATCTTCCAAACCAGCGCCAACCGCAGCGGCGAGCCGGCACCGAGCCGTTTCCGGGACATCAATGCGGAGATCCTCGCCGGCGCCGACCTGGCGATCGCCGGCGGCGAGCTGATCGGCGCGCCCTCGACCGTCGTGGATTTGACGGCACTCGACTCGGACGACTCCTGGAGGGTGCTTCGGGAGGGGGCGGTGGACGCCGCCCAGCTCGGTGTCAGGCTGGGCGAGCCGCCGGATTAGGATCGATCTCGATGTCCGCGCGCCCACTCCCTGGTCGCGGGAGGCTCCGGAGTTCGCCTAGTCCTCGACGCCGGCCGCCTCGAGCGCCTCCTCGTGGCTTGCATATGCCCAACCGCGGCGCAGCTTCCCTCCCCGCACCTCGATCAGCCAGCCAATGGGTGAGCTGACCTCGGCCCCGCTCTCCCTGCCGCGCGCCCGGATGGTGCCCAGGCCGAGCACCCGGTCGCCGAGATCCCGAACCTCGCGCACTTCGGCGCGCATCTCGCTGAACATCGAGTCGATGTCCCCGAACCATGCCCGAATGCCGTCGTGGCCCCTGTATCCGCTCGTCCCCTCCACCTGCGAGCTCAGAAAGGGATGCCATTCGCAGTCCGTCTCGCAGCGGGCGACGAACGCCTCCGGATCCCGCCCGTTATAGGCGTCGACCCCGGTCTCGAAGAGCTCGACGTTCGGGCTCGCCGTCATCAGGGCCTCTCTCCTGCCGCTGCCAGCGCCTCGTCGAGGGTCGCGAACACCTCGACCCTCGTTGCCTTGCCGTCTCGCAGGGTCCAGGCCATCACGAGCTCCTGTCTCGCCTCGAGGCCCGTGGTCCGGCCTCGCGCGGTCAGGGTGACCGGGACGATCACGCGCCCTCCGGCTTCCCGGAATTCCCCCGGCTCGAAGCGGATCTCGTCCATCGCGTCATAGAAGGAGTCGAAGTAGCGGCGGATTCCCTCCCGACCGCGGTAGGTGTCGGGCTCGGGTGAGAACTCTGCCGGGGTGGTCATCTGGAACTCGCGGTGGATGAAGGGAAGCAGCGCCTCCACACCCCCGTCGCCGAGTGCCTCGAAGCCCGCCCGGACCACGTCGATGTCGTCAGCGGACACGGACCCCAGCGTAATAGCTGTCGCCGTGGCGGCGTAACGTCTGTCAACCTGCGGCCAGACGACCGAAGGAGATGATTTGAGCGACCTCCCCGACGACTTTCAAGCCGCCTCGCTTGCCGAGGTAGACCCCGCGATCGCCGAGGTGCTCCGCCGCGAGCTGTATCGCCAGCAGTCGACGCTGGAGATGATCGCCTCGGAGAACTTCGTCCCGGTGGCCGTGCTCGAGGCGACCGGATCCGTGCTCACGAACAAATACGCCGAGGGCTACCCCGGCCGTCGCTACTACGGGGGCTGCGAGGAGGTGGACGTCGCCGAGCAGCTGGCGATCGATCGCGCCACGGAGCTGTTCGGGGCCGAGCACGTCAACGTCCAGTCACACGCCGGGGCGCAGGCCAACAACGCCGCCTACATGGCGATGCTCGAGCCCGGCGACACGATCATGGGGATGGCGCTCGACCACGGCGGCCATCTGACGCATGGGATGAAGCTGAACGTCTCGGGGAAGCTGTACGAGGTCGTCGCCTACCACGTACGCCGCGAGGACTATCGCTGCGACATGGAGGAGGTCGAGCGGCTGGCGCAGGAGCACCGGCCGAAGGTGATCGTCGCCGGTTGGTCGGCCTACCCGCGCCAGCTCGACTTTGGCGCCTTCCGAGAGATCGCCGACGGAGTAGATGCCCGACTGATGGTCGACATGGCCCACTTCGCCGGGTTGGTGGCCGCCGGGGAGCATCCGAACCCGGTGCCGCATGCCGACGTGACGACCACGACGATCCACAAGACGCTCTGCGGCCCGCGCAGCGGCATGATCCTCTGTCGCGAGGAGCTCGCCAAGGACATCGACCGCTCGGTGTTCCCCGGCCAGCAGGGTGGGCCGCTGATGCACGTGATCGCCGCGAAGGCGGTGGCGCTGGGGATCGCTTCCTCGGAGCCCTTCCGGGTCCGCCAGCGGCAGACGGTTGCCAACGCCAAGGCGTTCGCCGACGAGCTGATCGCCGGCGGGGTCTCGGTGCTGACCGGTGGCACTGACGTGCACCTGGTGCTCGTCGACCTGGGACCGACGGGGCTGGACGGCAAGACCGCCGAGAGCCGTCTCGAGGAGGTGGGGATCACCGTCAACCGGAACGCGATCCCGTTTGACGAGCGCCCGCCGATGAACCCATCCGGCCTGCGGATCGGAACGCCGGCGCTGACTACCCGCGGCCTCGTCGAGGACGACATGCGCGAGATCGCGAAGGTGATCTGCACCGCCCTCTCAGATCGGTTCGAAGCAGAGCGGGAGGCCCTGCTCGAGCGCACCACGGCGTTGATGGAGCGCTATCCGCTGTATCCCCAGCTCTCGGCGACCCCGGTCTAGGCTGAGCTGTCTCCCAGCGCGCGGGAACTCGAAAGCGCGCTTGACCCCGAAATAGGCTCAATGTGCCTCGGGTCGGCCTGGATCGCGGGGTGCCCGTCGAGGGATCGCCTGCCGCAACTAGGCTGGCGGCCCCATGCAGCTCGACGTCGACCTCGAGCGAGTTCCGCTCGGCGAAGGACCGACACCGGTCCGCGAACTTACCCATTTGGGTGAGCAGCGCGGTCAGGCGCCGATCTGGATCAAGGACGACGGGGCCTACAGCGCCTTCGGCGGCAACAAGGCGCGAAAGCTCGAGTGGCTGCTCGCCGACGCCCGGCGCCGCCGCAAGCGGACGATCCTCACGGGCGGAGCGCTGGGCACCAACCACGGCCTGGTGACGGCGTTGTTCGCCCGCCGGCTTGGGATGCGGACCGTGCTCGTGCTGGTGCCTCAGCCAGAAAGCGCGCACGTCCGCCGCCAGCTCGAGCGGATTCGGGCCACCGGCGCGGAGCTCCATTTCCCCCGGGGCGTGTGGCGCGCCTACGCGCTTGCCGCCTGGCTGATGCTCGGGCGCGCCAGCCCGCCCGCGAACCTCCCTTACTTCCTGCGCCCCGGGGGATCCGTTCCGTTGGGCTGCGTCGGCTACGTCGAGGCGGCGATCGAGCTCTCCGAGCAGATCAGGGCCGGTGAGCTGCCAGAGCCCTCGCACCTGGTCGTCGCTCTCGGCAGCGGTGGCACCGCCGCCGGGCTGCTCGCGGGGCTGAGGCTCGCAGGTCTGCGCTCGCGCCTCGTCTGCGTCCTGGTCAACGACCTGGTCCGGGTCGACGAGCGAACCGTCGCCAGGCTGGCTCGGCGCACCCTGCGCCTGCTGCGCAAGCGGGGCTCGAGCGTCCGGGAGATCGAGGTCGCCGCAGCCGAGATCGAGATCGAGCGCGGTTGGCTGGGCCCGGGCTACGGGCATTCGACGCCGGCGGCGGATCGCGCCACCCGGCTCCTCGGCGAGCGCGAGGACATCGTGCTGGAGCCCGTCTACACGGCGAAGGCCGTGGCGGCGATGCTCGACCTCAATCGCCACGGCGCCTTCGGTCCGGGGCCGCTGCTCTACTGGCACACATACAGCCGACCGGAGGACTAACGCTAGCCTCCACGGGATTCGGATGAGGGTCTGGGTGGACATCAGCGCGCCGGCGCACGTCCTCGTGCTTCGGCCCCTCATCGAGCGCCTGCGTGACGCGGGTCACGAGGTCGAGGTCACCTCCCGCGAGTACACGCAGACGCAGGACCTGCTGGACCTCCACGGGATCGATCACACGCCGATTGGGCGGCACGGGGGTGCTTCCCGTGCCCGCAAGCTGGCCAGGCTGATGCAGCGCACCCCGATGATGCGCCGGTTCGGGAGGGGCCGGGGTTTCGACCTGGCCCTGGCCCACGGCTCCTACGATCTCGCGATGGCCGCGAGGTCGCTCGGCATCCCGGAGGCCAACATGCACGATTACGAGTTCGCGGTCACCCAGCACCGCATCGGGTGCCGGCTCGCGACCCGCGTGATCTTTCCCGATTCCGTCCCCGCGGAGCGGCTGCGGCGGTTCGGAGTGGGGCCCGAGAAGCTGTTCCAGTACCCGGGATTGAAGGAGGAGTACTACCTGGCCGACTTCGAGCCCGACCCCGGTGTGCTCGAGCAGCTCGGCGTCGATACGCGGCGAGTGGTGGTCATCGTCCGGCCCCCGCCGGACATCTCGCTGTACCACCGCAAGTCGAATCCGCTCTTCCCGCAGGTCCTCTCCCAGCTCGGAAACGGAGCGCAGGTCCACGCCGTCGTCCTGCCGCGCACCGACGCTCAGCGAAGCTACGTGACGAGCCTCGACCTGCCCTCGGTAATCGTCGCCGAACGGGCGGTCGAGGCGCAAAGTCTGGTCGCGCTCGCTGACCTCGTCGTCTCCGCGGGAGGGACGATGAACCGTGAGGCGGCGGCCCTGGGCACCCCCGTCTACACCACCTATGGAGGGAGGCTCGGAGGCGTCGACGAGGCGCTGATTCGATCCGGACGCCTACGCCCGCTCACCGACCCGAGGGCGCTGGAGCTGAACAAGCGAAGCGCGGGCGACGGTCAGGCCACGCGGCGCGACCCGTCGCTGCTCGTCGACCTTATCCTTGGCACGGTCGAGTGAAAGCGGCACCCCGTGTCGTCGAACCTGGGGGCGCCGCCCCTGCAGAGCGGGCCCGCCCCGGCGTGGCCGACGTCCGAGTCGCTCGCCCAGCAGTACGCACGGATCGCGCACGCCGACGAGGGCCGTCCGATCGACTTCGTCCGACCTCGGGATTGCGGGCCTCGCCCTGGTGGTGCTCTCGCCGATCGTCGCCCTGGT
>VAYK01000126.1:0-2036 GCA_005884985.1 Actinomycetota bacterium
TTCCACACCAAGGACGCCGCCCAGCGGGATGAGGACGGCTACTTCTGGTACGCGGGCCGCGCCGACGACGTGATCATCTCCGCCGGTTACCGGATCGGGCCGTTCGAGGTCGAGTCGGCGTGCATCGAGCACCCCGCGGTTCGGGAGGCCGCGGCGGTGGCCTCGCCCGACTCCAAGCGCGGCCACGTCGTCAAGGCGTTCGTGGTCCTGGCCGAGGGGCGGGTTCCCTCCGAAGAGCTGGCCGGCGAGATCAAGACCTTCGTCCGCGGCCACCTCTCGGCCTACGCCTACCCGCGCAAGATCGAGTTCGTCGACGACCTGCCGAAGACACTGACCGGCAAGATCCGGCGCATCGAGCTGCGCGAGAAGGAGCTCGGCGCCTAGCGCCCGGCGGCGCTCGCGTGCCGGCGACGGCGCTACTCGTCCGATGAGTAAGCGAACTGCGACTCGAAGCCGCAGTTGCCGCTGAACTCGAAGTCCAGCGGCGCATCGTCGACGGCCAGCGTGTCGGCGTAGACCTCGCGTCCCGGTTGATGGTGGCCGGGGATCACGCAGGTGACCGGCTCCTGGTCGGGCACCGGCTCGCGGATCCGCACCGTGACCTGATCACCGGCGCGGAACCACCCCCGCCCGCGGGTGTGGTCCACCTCGATCGAGATCGTACGCACGCCAAGCAGGTCGCTGTCCTTGAACGCCCAGGGAAACTGCTTCAGCGGCGTGCCCCCGAGGCGACCGAGGTAGATCTGGGTGAGGGCTTCGCGCTGGCGCTCGTCGCCACGCTCGTCGAGGTAGAGGTAGAAGCTCCAGGGCGACCCCGGCTCGTCGTCGTGGTAGCGGATGGCCATCGCCACGCCAAGTCCGGACAGGTCCACATCCCCTGCCCGTCCCTGGTCGATCGCCCAGGACAGGGCGCCAAGGCAGAGACCGGTGGTGGAGCGGCCTCCCGGACGCCCACCGATCGTCCGGCACGGACAGATCGCCTCGCAGTTGCACGACTCCAGGGAGGTACCGGACAGCTCCCAGGGCAGGTATTCGCTCACCGGGCGAGCGTAATGGTCGGGTCGGCCGGGCGCGTCGAGGTAGGATGGGACGTGGACCGTGCTAGGTGGGGCGCTAGCGGTGCCCTGTCACCCGCAATCCGCTCTAGCGGGGCTGAACGCCCGTCCGAGGGTCGCGGCCTTCGGGGTCAGTACGTCGCGGGCGGCGTTGACGGCCAGGTCCCGCGCAATGCGCGCCCGTGAACCAGGTCAGATCCGGAAGGAAGCAGCCTTAAGCGGTAGCGGGCATGTGCCGCGGATTCGCCTGGCTCGAGCCAGCCACGACGAGAACGCCCGGGGACCGCTCTCGAAGGCGGGTCGCACGGTCCTGCCCGAAGCTGAGCGGCCGAGCGGCGCCGAGTCGAATCAGCGGCCCTCGGAAACCACGGGCGCCAGCCTCGCCGCGAGCCTGTGAGGCAACCGAGGCGGTGAGACGCCGCCGGTCGAGTGCCCCCGGCCGGCCCGGTAGCGGATGCCGGACGACGAGGTGCCGCCGGTCGACGGCGGCTTCGCCGGGGACGGGGGCGGAGGATTGTCAGGCGGCGTCGGGCACTTGCGCGTGTAGACGACCCGGGCCGGATGCCTGGGCTTGGCGGGAGTGTGGCTCCAGGAGAGGTGGAGGTGGTTTCCCCGGCCGTGGCCTGGATCGCCGTTCCACCCGACCCAGCGCCAGGGTGGAATCGGGTGGTCCTGTCGGGGCTCAGCCTTGTGGGCGAGGGCCCCAATCTCGTTCCAGGTCCCGCCCTTGGCCCGGTTGGGGATGATGTCGGTGGCGAGGCCGATCGGGTGCTCGCCGTTCGCCGCGTGGACGGGGTCGGTGGAGTACCCGTCGGTGATGAAGATGTCGTAGCGCCGCTCCATCCAGCGGATGTCCGGCAGCAGCCGGCGGTCGATCTTCTCCCCCGGGAAGTCGGGGATGGGCACGAAGCGCCCGCCGTGGACCGTCTTGCATAGGTGCCGATCGATCACCGTGCTCCGCATCTCCGCGGCCGCCGGGGA
>VAYK01000126.1:2067-14510 GCA_005884985.1 Actinomycetota bacterium
ACTGGCCGCCAGCAAGAGATGGGATGCAGATGACCGAAGCGACGCCGGATCTCAAGGCCGTCACTCAGGTTCAGCAGAAGGTCTGGTCGGAGGGGGACTTCGCGAAGATCGGCAATCGCGCCCAGATCGTCGGCGAGCACCTGTGTGAGACGGTCGATCTGCTGTCGGTGGAGCGGGTTCTGGATGTCGCCTGCGGCAGCGGCAATACGGCGCTCGCCGCAGCGCGACGCTTCGCCGAGGCGGTGGGGGTGGATTACGTCCCCGAGCTTCTCGCCCATGGGCGCGAGCGCGCCGCCGCCGAGGGGCTCGAGGTCGAGTTCGTCGAGGGCGACGCGCAGGCGCTGCCGTTCGAGGACGCCTCGTTCGACGTCGTGCTCTCGACCTTCGGCGCCATGTTCGCGCCGGACCAGGAGCAGACAGCGGCGGAGCTGCTCCGGGTCTGCCGGCCCGGGGGACGGATCGGAATGGCGAACTGGACGCCGGAGGGGCTCATCGGCGGCGGCCTGTTCGCGACCATGGCAAAGCACGCGCCGCCGCCGCCGGGGATCAACCCGCCCTCGCTGTGGGGCACCGAGGAACGCCTCCGGGAGCTGTTCGGGGACGGGATCTCCGAGCTCAGGATCGAGCCACAGGTTGTCAACTTCCGCTCCCGCTCGCCGGAGCACTGGCTCGAGTACTTCCGCACCTACTTCGGCCCGATGAGGATGGCCTTCGCGCGAGTCGGCGACGATGGCGCCCCGGCGCTCGAGAACGACCTCCTCGAGGTCATGCGCACCCACAACCGCGCTGGCGACAAGGCACTCGTCGCCCCCGCCGAATACGTCGAGGTGGTCGCCACCCGGGCCTGAGAGCGCCAGGTGCGAGCGTTCCACGCAGCGAGCGCGAACGCCGTCCGGCGCGGCCTGGGCCGTAGCTAGACTGGCTCGTTCGTGAGCCAGACCTCCCTCTATCGTCGCCACCGCCCGCAGACCTTCGACCAGGTGGTCGGCCAGGAGCACGTCGTCCGCAGGGTGCACCATGCCTACCTGTTCGTCGGCTCGCGGGGAACGGGCAAGACGTCCGTGGCGAAGATCCTCGCTCGCTCCCTGAACTGCATCAACGGGCCGACCGTGACGCCCTGCGGGGAGTGCGAGTCCTGCCGCACGATCGCCGCCGGCACGTCGCTCGACGTGATCGAGATGGACGCCGCATCGAATCGCTCGGTGGACGACATTCGCGACCTCCGCGAGCGGGTCGGCTACGTGCCGGCGGCGGGGCGCTGGAAGGTCTACATCCTCGACGAGGCGCACATGCTCACCAGGGAGGCTTGGAACGCGTTCCTGAAGACGCTCGAGGAGCCGCCGCCCAACACGGTCTTCGTGCTCTGTACGACCGAGCCGCACAAGGTGATGCCGACGATCGTCGACCGCTGTCAGCGCTTCGACTACCAGCGCCCCTCGCTGGAGCAGATCGCCGAGGTGGTGCGCCGGGTGGCCGCGGCGGAGTCGATCGCAATCGAGGACGGCGCCGTTGCGGCGATCGCGCGCGCCGCGACCGGAAGCTTTCGCGACGCCCTGGCACGCTCGACCAGTTGGTCGCCGCAGCCGACGCGATCGCCACCGAGGACGGCAAGGCCGCCATTGAGGCGAGCGAGCGACTGGCGCGCTCGGGGCGCGACGTGGCGCAGTTCGGGCGTGACCTGCTGGCCCACCTTCGCCAGTTGCTGGTGATCCGGACGGTGGGCGAGGTGCCCACCACGTTCAGTGTCACCGCCGCCGACACCGAGCGCCTCCGCGCCCAGGCCGAGGCCTTCTCGGACCTGGCGTTGACGCGGGCGATCGACGCGACTGCCGCCGCCCTGGCGGCGATCAAGGAGGGCGACGAGCCGCGGATGACCCTCGAGCTGGCCATCCTGCGCGCCGCGCGGCCCCAGATCGACCCGTCGCGGGCCGCCCTGGCGCAGCGGCTCGAGCGTGTGGAGCGGTTGGTCCAGGGGGCTGATGTCCCGGACGCCGCCGAGCGGCCCAAGGACAACCCCGGGCCGACCGCCGTGGCCACCGAGGGGGTGGACCTCGAGCGGATCAGCGGCCTGTGGCCGGCGGTCTTGGACCAGGTCCGCGAGTCCGGCTCGGAGCTGCTCTCGACGGTGTTCGCCGCCGCCCGCCCGGTCGCCGTGGACGTCGAGCAGGCGGTGCTCAAGGTGGGCTTTCCCGCCAGCGCCGCGTTCAACAAGCGAAAGGCCGAGCCGCAGGAGGCGCGCGAGCGCCTGACCGAGGCCGTGAAGACGATCGTCGGCGAGCCACTGCGGCCGGTCTACGTGCTCTTGGAGGGCGAGGAGGAGGTCGCCGTGGGCGGCGCCGAGCCGCGGCTCAGCGAGGAGGAGCTGATTGAGACGCTGAAGTCCGAGTTCGACGCGGAGGAGTTCGGGGGCGCCGACGCAAGAGAGGCCGAGGGATGACCCGGATGCCGAACCCGGGCCGTGGCCCCGGCGGGATGGACCTGAGCGCGATGATGAAGCAGGTCCAGCAGATGCAGTCGGAGATGATGGAGGCGCAGGAGAAGCTCAAGGACGAGGTCGTCGAGGCAAGCGCCGGCGGGGGCATGGTGAAGGTGAAGATGAGCGGCGACCTGCGGCTGCTCGAGATCGCGATCGATCCCGAGGCGATCGATCCCGAGGACGCCGAGCTGCTCCAGGACATGGTCCTGGCGGCCGTCAACGAGGCGATCCGCTCCGCTCAAGAGCTCGCCACGAGCAAGCTCGGCGGGATCGCCGGCGCCGGCGGGCTGGGCCTGCCGGGTCTTTAGAGCGCCGGGGATCCCCCGCCGCTCCAGCAGCTACGTTCCATCCGTGTATCCAGGGCCGATCCAGCGACTGATCACCGAGCTCTCCCGGCTGCCAGGGATCGGGCAGCGGACAGCCCAGCGGCTCGCCTTCCACATCCTGCGTGCCGACGAGACCGAGGCGCTCGGCCTAGCCGAGGCGAACCGCGAGGTGAAGGAGAAGATCGGGCTGTGCGAGGTCTGCTTCAACCTCGCCGAAGGACCGCGCTGCCGGATCTGCGAGGACGGAGGCCGCGACCGGTCGCTGATCTGCGTGGTCGAGGAGCCCTCCGACGTGATTCCGATCGAGCGCACCGGCGAGTACCGAGGCCTTTACCACGTGCTCGGCGGCGCCCTGTCGCCGATCGACGGCGTCGACCCCGAGGACCTGAAAATCGCCGAGCTGGTGCCGCGCATGGACGCTGGGGACGTGCGTGAGGTGGTACTTGCCACCAACCCGACCACCACCGGCGAGGCGACCGCGCTTCACGTCGCCGAGCTGTTGCGGGACCGAGTGACGATCACCCGCCTGGCCAGCGGGCTCCCGGTCGGCGCCGACCTCGAGCACGCCGACGAGGTAACCCTCGGTCGGGCGCTCTCGGGACGTCACACGCTGGCGGGCTAGTACGTCGGGTCGTCCGGCCCGTAGCGGCCGCGCCCCGAATACCGGTACCAGCGTGACCGCTCGCCTGCCCAGATCAGCTCATAGAGCAGCGAGATCACAAAGCCGACGATCCCGATGATCATCAGGATCAAGCCGACCTCGTCCATATCCACGCCCTTGACGTGGAAGTTGGTCGCGTAGCGCAGGATCGCACCCACGGCGATCAGGAATAGGGACGTTCCAATCGTCATGGTGCGCGGCTACCCGATGCTGCGGCCCGGAATCCCCACACGTCAACCAGGTGCCCAGGCGGTCAGGCCTTCGTCGCGATTCCGAGGTCGGCATCGCCGTGGCTGAGCCCGATCCGGGCGTGCAGGCGGCGCAGCGGCCGCGGCGCCCACCAGTTCCACTTGCCGAGCAGCTCCATCAGCGAGGGAACGAGCAGGGCGCGGACGATGCTCGCGTCGATCAGCACGGCGAGCGCCGTGCCCAGCCCGTTCTCCTTGATGAAGATGATCTCCGAGGTTACGAAGGCCCCGATCGCGACCGCGAACAGGAGCGCCGCCGCGGTGACGATTCGCCCCGTGCGCTCGAGCCCGATCGCGACCGCCTCGGAGTCGCTCGCGCCGCCATCGCGCGCCTCCTTGATCCGGGACAGCAGGAAGACGCCGTAGTCGGTCGAGAGCCCGAAGGCGACCGCGAACAGGAGCAACGGCATGGTCGTCTCGATCGCCCCCTGGCTCGTGTAGCCGAGCAGACCCTGGAGGCGTCCGTCCTGGAAGATCAGGACGAGGATCCCGAACACGGCGCTCAGCGTGAGCACGTTCATGACCAGCGCCTTGATTGGCAGCACCACCGAGCCGGTCATTACGAAGAGCACCATGAACGTGGTGATGACGACGATCGCGAGCGCGATCGGGAGGTGGTCGACGAGGCTTGACTTGGTGTCCATGAAGTGGGCCGTGAAACCGGTCACCTCGACGCTCGCCGACCCGGTCGGCATGTCGCGCAACGCGGTGGCGACCTCCTGGCCCCGATCGCTGAGCGGGTCGTACTTCGAGATCACGTCGATCTCCGAGACGCCGCCGGCGAGCCGCTGGGGCGGGTTGACCGCGGCGACCCCGGGGACCCTTCGCGCTTCGGCGCTCAGCTTCTCGAGCTGCGCGCGGTCAGCCCGGGACACGGCCAGCTCGATCGGCGAATCGCGGTGCGGCGGGAAGTCGGTCTTCAGCGCAGCGTCCACCTGCCGTGCGCTCGCCGACGTCGGCAGCACCGTCGCGTCGACGGAGGTGAACTTGATCCCCCAGAAGGGAATCCCGAGCGCGATCAGGAAGGTGGCGCTCGCGATGGCGATCGGGCCAGGCCGCCGCATCACGAACCGCGACAGCCTGTACCAGAAGCCCGACTCGGCCGGCCGCGCCTCGCGCTCGGCGCGCCGCTGCAGGAAGGCCGGCGCCAGCGAGTTCACCCGCGTGCCGAGCAGGGCGAGGATCGCCGGCAGCACGACCAGCGCCAGCCCGGCCGCGATCAGCGCCACCATGGATCCCCCCAGCCCCATCGAGTAGAGGAAGCGCTGGGGGAAGATCAGCAACGAGGCGAGCGCCGCCGCGACGGTCAGCGAGGAGAAGACGATCGTTCGCCCCGCGGTCGCCAGCGTACGCCGCATCGCCTCGGGGCCGGGACCGCTGCGGGCAATCTCCTCCCGGTATCGAGAGACCATGAACAGGCTGTAGTCGATCGCCAGGCCGAGGCCGAGGCCGGTGACGAGGTTGAGGGCGAAGATCGAGACCGAGGTCAGCTCGCTCGCCACTCTCAGCATCAGGAACGTGCCGACGATTGCCAGGCCGCCGATCAGGGGCGGCAGCAGGGCGGCGACGCCGCTGCGGAAGAAGAGCAGCGAGAGCCCGAACAGGAACGGGAAGGCGAGCATCTCGGCGCGACGCAGGTCGGACTCGACCTGGTTGTTCACCTGCTCCTGGGCGAGCGCGGGCCCGCCGAGCGTGACGCCAGAAGCGCCGTCTACGCGGTCGGCGATCCGCTTCGCTGCGTCTTGTCGCGCCTTGTCGTCGGTTGGCTTCAGGGTCACGGCGAGATAGGTCGAGCGGCCGTCCTTGGAGACGAACGCCTGCGAGCCGGTGTCGTAGTAGTCGTTGACGCGCCCGACCGCGGAGTCCTGCGAGATCCGCGAGGCGAGCGACTCGACCCGGTGCTTGGTCTGGGGCGAGGAGACGTCCACTCCCCGCACCAGCGCGATCAGGCCGAGATGCTGGAAGCCGGCGTCATCGAGCCGATTGTCGGCCTGGACGCTCTCAGTGGCCGGGTCGTCGGCGCCGTAGGGGTCGAGCCGGCTGGCGACGCCCCCGCCGAGCGCCCCGGCGAGGACCGAGGCGAGGACCGCGGCCACGACCACCGTTCGTGAGCGCCGGGTGGCAAGGTTGGCCAGCGCATTGAGCATCAGGCGGTCCTCCTCTGATTCGCGGCCTCGTCCTCCAAGGCCCGCCTCGTTCGCTCGCACCAGCCGGCGTTCCACTGGTTGAACTCGATCCCGTAGCGCAGGACCAGGTACGCGAAACCCTCCGGCTTCCCCGTCGCCTCGATCGCCTTCAGTCGCTGGACGATCTGCTCGTGGGTGCGGCGCTTCGCTTCCAGCGTCGCGGCGGCCGCCTCGGCGCCGGTGGCGTCGGCGAAGAGCAGCTTCAAGAGCGCCTCGTCGCGGAGCTCGTAGACCTCCGGATCCGTGTCGAGCCAGGCGCGAAGTTGCTTGCGGCCGGCCGGGGTGAGCCTATAGACGTTGCGCTTGCGGCCGCCCTGCGGGCTCGCCTTGCCCTCGATCAGCCCGGCGGCGGCGAGGTGGCGGAGCTCGGGATAGATCTGGCCATAGCTGGCCGCCCAGAAGAACCGGGTCGACTTGTCGACGATCGACTTGACCTCGTAGCCGCTCATCGGCCGCCAGCCGAGCATTCCGAGGATCACGTAGGCGGTGGGCGAGAGCTCCATGTATCGGGAAGATATATCGCGACTGGGACCGTCCCGTGTGTGCGTTGCGTCACACAAGGACGGCACGCGTGAGGGATCTCGCCGCAGCTGATTGTCCTTATCCTCGGTCGCCTACGTGCCAGTGAACGGCGACATAGTGGTGATGAAGTTCGGCGGCACCTCGGTCGCGGCGGCGGACGACATCAGGCGTGCGGCGGGCCGGATCGTCGCCGCGCGCGAGAACGGCAGGCAGGTGGTGGCGGTGCTCTCGGCGCGCGGCAAGACGACCGATGATCTCCTCAACATGGCCCACGAGGTCTCCGACCACCCGCTGGCCCGTGAGATGGACATGCTGCTGTCGACCGGCGAGCGGATCTCGTGTGCGCTCTGCGCGATGGCGATCCACGACATGGGCCACAGCGCGATCTCGCTGACCGGGTCGCAGGCGGGGATCGTCACTGACTCCTCGCACACCAAGGCGCGGATCCTCGACGTGCGCGCCGACCGCATCCGCGATGCGCTGGGCGACGACCGCATCGTGCTCGTCGCCGGCTTCCAGGGCGTCTCGGGGGACAGCCGGGACATCACCACGCTCGGGAGGGGGGGCTCCGACACGACCGCCGTCGCGATCGCCGCCGCCCTGGGCGCCGACGTGTGCGAGATCTACACGGACGTCCGCGGCGTGTTCAGCGCCGATCCGCGCCTCGTCCCCGACGCGCGTCTGCTCCACGTCGTCTCGTTCGAGGAGATGCTCGAGATGGCGGCCTCGGGCGCCAAGGTGCTCCAGCTGCGCTCGGTCGAGTACGCCCGGAACCACGAGATCCCGATCCACTGCCGCAGTTCGTTCGAGGATGGTCCCGGTACCCTCGTCGTCTCGGAGAAGGAGACGATGGAGAGACCCTCGGTGACAGCCGTGACCCATGCCGACGAGGCGCGCGTCACGCTGACCGGGGTGCGCGACGAGCCGGGCGTGGCAGCGCAGATCTTCGGCGCCCTCGCCGGCGCCAACGTGAACGTGGACATGATCATCCAGAACGAGCCCGTGTCGGCCGACCAGAAGGCCGACCTGTCATTCACCGTCGACCCCGGCGACCTGCACGCAGCGACCGAGGCGCTCGACCGGCTCGAGATCTGCGAACGGCTCGAGACCGACGAGCGGATCGGCAAGGTCTCGATCGTCGGCGCCGGGATGCGCAGCCACCCGGGTGTCGCCGCCAAGGTCTTCCAGACCCTGGGCGACAGCGGAATCAACATCGAGATGATCTCCACCTCTCCGATCAAGATCTCGTGCGTGATCGCGGCCGGCGAGGTCCCGGCGGCGGTCAGGGCGCTGCACCAGGCGTTCGAGCTGGGCGACGGCGCGATCCGGCGTGAGGAGCCGACCGGAGAAGAGCACCGGCCGGCCGTCCGGCCGGACGAGGACGAGGACGAGGGCCGCGGTGGCGCCTGACGGCTACAGGGTCGGTGTCGTCGGCGCCACCGGCGCGGTCGGCTCGACCATGCTCCAGGTGCTTGCCGAACGCGGCTTCCCCGCGGCCGAGGTGGTCGCGTTCGCCTCCGAGCGCTCGGCGGGGCGGAAGCTGAGCTTCGACGGCGGCGAGCTGGAATGCCGGCAGCTCTCTAGCGAGACGATCCAGGGTCTCGACCTGGTCTTGTCCTCGGCCGGCGGCGCGGTCAGCGCCGAGTGGGCGCCGAAGCTGGTCGAGGCCGGCGCGGTGGTGGTCGACAACACCAGCTACTGGCGCATGCACGCCGACGTGCCGCTGGTCGTCGCCGAGGTAAACCCCCAGGCGCTCGACTCTCACGTCGGGATCGTCGCCAACCCGAATTGCTCGGCGATGCAGATGGTGGTCGCGCTGGCCCCGATCCACCGCGCCGTGGGGATCGAGCGGATCGTCGTCTCGACGTACCAGCCCGTGTCGGGGACCGGTCGGCGGGCGATGGAGGAGCTCCGCGCCCAGGCGCACGCGGTGCTCCACGAAACCGAGCCGCCGCCCGCCGAGGTGTATCCGCACCGGATCGCGTTCAACGTCCTTCCGCAGGTGGAGACGTTCCAGGTCGACGACGACTACACCACCGAAGAGCGCAAGATGATGGCCGAGACGCGCAAGATCCTTGGTGTTGAAGCCGACGAGCTGGCGATCTCGGCGACCTGCGTGCGGGTCCCGGTCCTGTACGGGGAGTCCGAGTCGGTCAACGTGCAGACGCGCGAGCCGCTGTCGCCCCAGGAGTGCCGCGAGCTGCTGGCCCGGGCGCCCGGAGTCGTTGTCGTCGACGCGCCCGCGAACGGCGTCTACCCGCTGGCGAGCGACGTGGCTGGCCGGGACGAGGTGCTGGTCGGCCGGATCCGCCGCGATCCCTCGCATGAGCGCTGCCTCAACCTCTGGGTCGTAGGAGACAACCTCCGCAAGGGGGCGGCGACGAACGCCGTCCAGCTCGCCGAGCTGCTGCACGAGCGGGGCCTGATCCGCCGCACCGGGGCACCGGCACCCGCCTAGCCCCCCGCTACGATCCGCGCCCTTGCTAGGGGCGTACGCATCCGTCGCGATTCTCTGCGCCGCCTCGCTCGTCGTCGGCCAGGCGATCTTGTCGCTGTGCGGCCGGCGTCAGCTCACCTGGTTGGCGGGACCGGTGGGCCTGGCGGCGATCCTGGTCGCGAGCGCGGTCGCCATCAAGCTGCCGGGGCACGGGACAGCCGTGGCGGTCACCCTGGCGACCCTTTTTGCTTTTTCTCTGGCGACGCTCGTGTCGCGGCAGCGAGTGCTGCGTGCGGACCCGACGAACGTCCGCAGCAGGGACGCGAGGACGGTGCGATGCACGGATGCGGAGCGTTCGTCGGGGGCGTACCCGGTGATCGCTGCCGCAGCCGCGGGACTCGCTCTCCTCATTGCCTCGATCCCGTTCATCGTCAACGGGCGGGTGGGCATCCTCGGCGTCGGGCTGGTCAACGACGACATGGCCTCCCACCTGTTGATCGCGGACTGGCTGAACACACGGGTCGGTCAGATGCCGGGACTCCTGCGCCACGGCTATCCGGTGGGGCCGCATTCGCTGGCCGCCGGGCTGAGCGAAGGACTGGGAACGAGCCTGATCCAAGCTTTCGCGGGCATCACGCTCGCCACCCCGGTGCTCACCGCTCTGGTCGCGGTGGAGGCGCTGCGCGACCTGCGGTCCGTGCCCCGGGTCCTCGCGGCGGCGCTGGTGGCGCTCCCCTACCTCGCCGCGGCCTACCTGGCGCAGGGGGCGTTCAAGGAGCCGATGGAGGCCCTCCTCCTCCTCTCCTTCGCCCTGCTTTTGCCCAGAGCGACAACCGTTCGCGGCGCGTTGCCGCTGGGTGTGATCGCGGCCGGCGCCGTCTACACGTACAGCTTCCCGGGCCTGTTCTGGCTCGCGGGCACGGCGGCTGTCTGGTTGCTCGCAATGGTTGCTGGGTCGAGGGTCGTCGGGCGCCGGCCCGGGAAGCTTCCGCGAATGTCTGCGACGTCACCACGTCGTGACATTCCGGGTGCTTTCCGGGACGGGGCCCGACGACCCCTCCTCGTCGCGGCTGGGGCAGCGGTCGTCCTGCTCGTCCTCACCGCCCCCGAATGGAGTCGGTTGATCGACTTCACGCACTTCAGGGCGTTCCGCAACTCGACGATCAGCAGCGGGCTGGGCAACCTGCGCCATCAGCTGTCTCCGCTCGAGGCGCTGGGGATCTGGCCGGCGAGCGACTTCCGGCTGTCGGCCAGCGCCGCGACCGCGCCCGCTCCCGCCTTCTACCTGGGCGCCCTGCTCGGCGCCGCGGCGCTGGCCCTGGGCCTGCCGCGCTGGATTCGACGCCACGGCGCCGCGGTGCCTGCAGCCCTTGCGGCAGCGGTCGTCATCTACCTCGGCGCGCTCGCCTTCGGCACCGTCTACACGAGCGCCAAGGCCCTGGCGATCGCCGCCCCGCTCCTTACCCTCATCTCCCTCGGCGGCCTGCTGCAGCGCGGGCGCCGCCCTCGCACCGAAGAAGCGTGGGGTGCGGACCCGACGAACGTCCGCAGCAGGGATGTGAGGACGGTGCGACGCATGGATGCTGAGCGTTCGTCGGGGGCGCACCCGGCGGCGCTTCTGCGCTCAGCGCTCGCGCTCGCGCTCGCAGCGGGCGTAGCCCTCTCCAGCTTCCTGGTCCTCCACCAAGCTCCGGTGGCTCCGTCCGATCACGCGGACCAGCTCGCCGAGCTGCGCCCGCTGGTGGCCGGCCACAGGGTCCTGTTCCTGGGTCGCGACAACTTCATCACCTACGAGCTGCGGGGCTCGCGTCCGTTCACCGCGGTGCGTAACTACTACGACCCGAACTACGTGAAGCCGAACCTGCGGCTGAAGGACGTGTTCCAGAAGTTCGACTTCGACTCGGTAACCGCACGGACGCTCGGCCGCTTCCCGTTCGTGATCACCACCCGCGCCGCCTATGCCAGCGGGCCGCCGGCCGCCTTCGAGCCGCTGCGCGAGACCTCGGACTTCGTGCTCTGGAAGCGCGCGGGACCCGTGGGCGAGCGGCGCACGCTGGCCGAGGGGGACCGACCGGGCGCGCTGCTCGATTGCTCGGGGCCGCACGGGCGCCGCATTATTGGTGGCCGCGGCATCGCAACGGTTTTCACGGCGCCACCCGTGATCGGCGGCACATGGTCGCCGAGCCCCACGGTCGAGAGCGGCTCCATTTCCTCCGAGGCGCTGACACTGGCCCGCGGACGGTGGCAGATCTCGATCTCCTACGACGCAACCCGCCCGCTGCACGTCACCGCCCCGGGACTCGACGCTTCACCGCCCGCCAACCTCGATTACCGCGGCTCCGTCCCCTACTACCCCGTGGGCGAGCTCACCGCGCGCCGTCGCGGCCCGATCCGGTTCACGGTCAGCGTCCAGCGCCCGCCGCTGGCGGGCCGCCTGCTGGGCACGAAGTCAGTTGCCCATCTCGGCGCGATCGCGGCCAGCCCGGCCGGGCCGCGCGGCCCGGCCCCCGGTGAAGCGGAGCGACAAATCCCCCTGAGCCACGGCTGCGGCCGATACGTGGACTGGTATCGCCCACCCACCGGGCGCTGAACCGACTATAAGCTCGTCATGGAGATCGGGTTCGGGGATGCCTTGCTCATCGTCGGGGGGCTGTTGGCCGTAGCGGCCGCGCTGTCGGGAGTAATGCGGGGCACGGTGCTCTCCATCTCCGTGCTTTCGGTGGCGCTCGGGATCGTCCTGGCTAAGACCAACGTGGTCTCGGTCGACGCCCGCGACCCGGCGATCGTCGACCTGATCGAGTTGGCGTTGATCCTCACCCTGTTCTCGGACGGGCTGTTCGTGGAGAGGGAGCTCCTGCGAGTCCACTGGGGTCCGGTGACACGGGCGATCGTGCTCGCGATGCCGATTACGCTCGGACTCCTCGCCTTGATGGGCAGGGCGATCTTTCCCGATCTGACCTGGGCGGAGGCGTTCCTGCTCGCCGCCGTGCTCACCCCGACCGACCCCGTCGTCACCTCCACCGTGGTCACGGCTCAACGGGTCCCCTCGATTGTCGGCCACACCCTGAACCTGGAGTCGGGACTAAACGACGGCCTCGCGCTGCCCTTCGTGCTCTTCTTCCTCATCCTCGCACAGCCGGGCGGAAATGCCGGCGGCGAAGCCGCCAAGCTCCTCGGCGAGGCCGCCTTCGGCGCGTTCGTCGGCGTGGTGGTGGGGCTGGTCGGCGGTCGCCTTCACCGCCACCTTCCCGGGGGCGGGATCACCGCTCGCTATGAGGGGATGTACGCGATCGGCTTCGGCCTCGCCGCCTTCGGGCTGGCCGACGTGACGATCGGCAATGGCTTGATCGCAGCCTTCGTCGCGGGGATCACCATGGGCGTCGCCGAGCACGAGATCACCGACGCCTTCGTGGAGTTCGCGGAGAACGTCAGCGCGATCTTCCAGGTCGTGACCTTCTTCGTCTTCGGGGCCCTGATCGTGGCGACGGGTTACGACGGCGACGTGTGGCGGCTTGTCGTGTTCATCCCGCTTGCGCTGCTCGTGGCCCGCCCGGCGGCGATCCTGCTCGCGTTCGTGAACAGCCGCC
>VAYK01000126.1:14688-18355 GCA_005884985.1 Actinomycetota bacterium
ACATGTAGGCTGGCAGACGGGGCGTGCCGGGAAGACTGGTCGGCGAGGTCGTCCTGATGGCATCGCTGATCCAGAGCCGCCTCGTCTTGCTCGTCGCCTTCGCGTTCGCTGTGATGGGCGATCCTGTTTCGTCGGTCGCCTACGCGATCGAGGCCGCCCTTCGCGCGCTGCACGGGGACCTGGGACTGCTCATCCCGACAATGGGACTCGTGCTCGGGATCATCGCCCTCGTCTCGCTCAACTATCACCAGCTGTACGCGCGGTTCCCCGAGGGCGGCGGGGATGCTGCCGCCACCGGCGCCGCGTTCGGGGAGGGCTGGGCCTTCCTGCCGCTGGGCTCGCTGATTGTCGACTACACGCTGACGATCACGATCAGCGTCGCTGCGGGCGCCTCGGCGATCATCGCCTACCTGCCCGGGCTCGCTACTTTCCGCATCCCGCTCGCCCTAGGCCTGCTCGCCGTGGTTGCCGGCCTAACCTGGTTCGGGCATGGCGGGCGCTTGGTCTTCGCCACGATGACGATCGCCTTCGTTGCGGTAGCGCTCGTGGTCGTGGCGCGAGGCTTCTTTGCGCCGGTGGCGCACGGCTCGGCTCCGCTGGCATCCGCCGACCATCATGAATCGGGCGCTCTCGCTGTGCTGCTTGCCTTCCCGGTCGCGATGGCGTTAGCCACCGGGGTCGAGGCGCCCTCTTCCGCCATCGCACAGCTCGGCCAACTTGACGACTCGGGCAGACGGCACTTCGGCCGAATCACTCTCTGGCTGATGCTGGCCATAGTCGTCGCTCTGACGGTTGGCCTCTCGGTCCTGGCCGTTACCCTGCGGGTCGGGATCCCGCCGGCGGACTCCACCCAGATAGCGGAGATCGCCCGGACTGCGGCCGGCGACGGTTCGCTCTTCGCGGCCTTCCAGGTCACTACCGCGATCCTGCTGCTTGCCGCGGCCAGCTCGTCCTTCCAGGCGGGACCGGGGCTCTTGAAGGCATTGTCCGAAGTTGGGGGAGGCGTTGGCGTGCTACCGCGCCGACTTGGGCAGGCCAACCGGTATCACACCCCTTACTGGGGCGTTGTCGTCTTTCTCGCCATCTCCGCCGCGATCGTTGTGGCGGCGGGCGCCCGCGAGCAGCGCGTCGTCCTCTTCTACGCGGTGGCCGTCTTCGCTGCGTTCCTCTGCGGGCTGCTCGCGATGGCGAGGTTCTTCCGCGCCGAGCGAAGGCGCTTGCTGCAGACGACGAGCGTGGTGGGCGCGCTGGCGGTGGCGTTGACGCTCGCAGTCAACGTCGCCCGAGGCTACCCCGTCGTCTCTCTGCTCGCTGCGCTCGCGCTCGCGGTCACGCTCCACGCGTTCTGGGTGAGGGCGGGACGCCCACGCGGCGTCGACCAGGCGGAGCGCATGGCGGAGGCGGCGCCCGCCCCAGGCGAATCCGCCGACGCCCCTCCGGCGTCCTCCAACTAGTCGCGGCAGGGCGGAGGCGCGATCCGACGCTGCTTAGGCGAGCTCCTCGGCGAGCCGCTCGACCAGCGCCCGCGCGGTTCCCTCGTCGACGCCCGTGTGGGTGACGTAGAGACTGACCGCCTCCTCGAGGTGCCCGAGTAGCACCGCCTGCTCCACCTCCGGGGGCGGCTGCGGGGGCTCGGGCGCCTGGTCGCTCGCCTCCACTGGGTCAGGCCGGAACCGCGTCGGCTAGTCGCCCCTCGACCCACTCGGTCGAGGCGATGTGCTTGTGCATCCCGAGCTGCTTCGGCTCATACCCCAGCGCCAGGCCGACGAGCTGCGGCAGGTGCAGGATCGCAAGCCCGAGCTCGCGCCCGGTGACCTTCGCCGCCTCCGGCTGCTGCATGTCGAGGTTGAGGTGGCAGAGTGGGCAGGGAGTGACCAGGCAGTCGGCGCCGGCGTCGAGCGCGTCACCGATGTGAGTGCCCGCCTGGCGCAGCGACGTATCGCGGTTCATCGTGATGACCGGGAAGCCGCAGCACTTCCGCGCCCCGTCGTATTCGACGGCCTCGCCGCCGAGCGCCTCGATCACCTGCTCGAGATACAGGTCGCGCTCGGGATGCTCGTCGTAGCCGATCCGGCTCTGAGGGCGGATCACGTAGCAGCCGTAGAACGGCCCCACCCGCAGTCCGGAAAGCGGTTGCGTCACCTTCGCCTTCAGCTCGTCGAGGCCGTAGTCCTCGACCAGCACCCAGAGGAAGTTCTTGTTGGTGAACCCGTCCTTGCTCTTTGCGTACTCGAGTCCCTCCGCGGCGAGCGCCTCGTTGATGTGGGCGCGGTAGGCGGAGTCGGCGTCCAGGCGCTGCTGACACTCCGACTGGGCGCCCTGGCACGTGGAGCAGATGTTCATCATCGCCAGGCCGGTGCTCTGGGCGAGCGCGAAGGTGCGTGCGTTGAGCGTGTCCGCGAGTTCCTGGTTGTGCTCGGCGATCACCCCGGCGCCGCAGCAGTTGGCGCGGTCGAGCGTCACCAGCTCGAGCCCGAGCCGGTCGGCGACGAGCGCCATCGAGCCGTGCAGCTCGGGCGTGAAGCCGCGGGAGACGCAGCCGGGCCAGTAGGCGAGCTTCAAAGGAGTCACTCCTCGCCCTCCTCGTCGGGCTCCGGCACGATCTCCTCCTCGCCCGTGATGTAGAGGTTGAGTTCCTCGCGGTGCTCCTCGGCGTGCGAGTAGAGCCGCTTCACGTGGCTCTGCGCGTCGTCTGGAAGCTTCTCGTGTACGCCGGGGATCAGCTTCGGAAGCGAGCGCATCTTGCCCGTCCTCAGCCCGCGGACCGCCGTGGGGAGCGAGCCGAGGAGGCCCTTGAGCGCGCCCGCCCGGGGAATCAGCTTTCCCTTGATCCCCTGTGCATAGGACTCCTGCAGCAGCAGGGACTCGTCCAGCGTCCCCTTCTTCTCGATGATCTTCACGAATGCGGTCTCGTGGCGGCGGCCATTGTTGACGTCGTCGATCCCGTGGTCGTGGCCGGCGTGGCGACGCAGCCGCATGATCTGATCCATCGGCGCGACGTCCTTCGGGCAGGCGTCCACACAGGCGAAGCAATGCGTGCAGTCGTAGATTCCGTGCGGGTCCTGGGCCAGGTCATACAGTCGCTCCCGGGTCTGCGAATCGCGAGGGTCGCCGACGAAGCGGTAGGCCTTGGCGAGCGCCGCGGGCCCGATGAACTCCGGATCGGCCTCCATCGACAGGCAGGCCGAGACACAGGCGCCGCACTGGATGCAGGCCGGCTCGCCCTCGGGCAGGAGCCACGGCGTGACCCGGCGGATCTTGGTCCAGTGGGTGGACTCCATGTCCGTGACCAGGTCCTTGATCACGGGCATGTTCGTCATCGGCTCCACGACGATTGGGTTGGTCCCGCCGTTCGATCGGTTGGCGCGCTGGTGGGCATGTGAGATCTGCGTCTTGCAGCCGAGCGTCGACTGCCCGTTGATCTTCATCCCGCACGAGCCGCAGATCGCCGCCCGGCACGAGCAGCGAACGACGAGCGTCCCGTCCTCGCGGTCGCGGACCTGGAGCAGCCCGTCGAGCACGGAGAGGTCGGAATCGAGGTCGACATCGAACTCCTGCCAGTACGGCCCCTCGCCGGTCTCCGGCTGGTAGCGCCTCACCTTGAGGGTGTACTCAGGCATTCGTCCTCACCCTAATACGTCCTTTCCGCCGGCTGCCATTGAGTAAT
>VAYK01000125.1 GCA_005884985.1 Actinomycetota bacterium
CGCGCCCGCGCGGAGCAGCACCTGGCGCTCGATCACAGCGGCGCCCTGGTGTATCTCGCCCCCTCGCGCGTGAATCTCGAGCTCACCATCGAGCGCTTCCCCGACATCCGCTTCCACGAGACGCGCGAGCACGCCTCGGGCTGAGGGCCGCCGGTTCGGGGGATGGCGCTGACAGCCGATTTGTGCGACATAGACGCGCACCGCACACGCCGCATCGAAACGGGCCGACCCATGAACGACGTCACCCCGGCACCCGCCCTCACTCAGCGCGAAGTGCTGCTGCACGCGCTCTACGAGGCTTCGGAGCTCGAGCACAATCTCATGTGCACCTACCTGTACGCCGCGGCTAGCCTGAAGGACGGGGAACGGGAGGGGCTTTGCGCAGAGGAGGCCGCGGCCGTGCGCCGCTGGCGCCAGGTGCTGATGGGCGTGGCGATCGAGGAGATGGGCCACCTCGCGGCGGTGTGGAACATCACCTCGGGGCTCGGTGGCGCGCCGCGCATCGGGCGCTCGAATTTCCCGCTCGATCCGGGGCTGCTGCCGGCGAGCGTGGTGGTGAAGCTGGCGCCGTTCAACGCCGACACGCTGCAGCACTTCGTATTCCTCGAGCGGCCGCGCGGCTCCACCGAGCCGGACGGCGCGGGCTTCGCCTACGAGCGCACCTATGTACGCGGCGGCACCAGCGGGGCGCGGCTCACTCCGATGGGCGTCAACTACGACACCGTCGGCGACTTCTATGAGGCCCTCGGGGAGGGGCTGCGCGCCCTGGTAGCGCACTGCGGCGAGGCGAACGCTTTCGACGGCGATCGGGCGTTGCAGCTCTCGCCGGAGGAAGTGAATCTGCCCGGTGCCCGGCAGGTCGTGTGCCTGAAGACCGCGCTCGCCGCGTTCGCGGCGATCGTCGAGCAGGGCGAGGGCGCACCGCGCGACTCGATCGGCTCGCACTACCAGAAATTCCTGGGAATCCGCGCCGAGTTGCAGGCGCTGACCGAGCGCAACCCGGCGTTTGCGCCCGCGTTCCCCGCCGCCACTAATCCAGTCCTGCGCCGTCCGCCGCGCCCCGAGGGGCGCGTATGGCTCGAGAACCCGGACGCGGTGGCCACCGTGGATCTCGCCAACGCCTGCTACGGGCTGATGCTGCGCCTGCTCGCGTACACCTATGCGGTGCGCGGCCCGAGCGCGGAAAAGTCCCTCGCCGTGGATCTGGCGATCGGCCTCATGCAGGCGGTCATGCCGCTCGCCGAGCGGGCGGCGCGGCTGCCGGCCGGGCCGTCCAACCCGCAGTGCAACGCCGGCGTCTCGTTCATCACGCTGCGGGACTCCGCCGCGCTGCCGCCCGGACCGGCCGCGCGGCGGGTGTTCGTCGAGCGCATCAAGCAGCTGGCCGAAGGAGCCGCACCGCTCGCCGCGGGCGGCGATGCGCGCGCCGTGGCGGCCGCGCGGCAGCTGGCCTCGCTCGCCGCAAGCGCCGGCAAGGGCTTGGATCTCACGCCCGCCGCGCCCGCCGCGACGGCGGCAGCCCCTCAGCCGGCGGCTGCACCCGCTACGCCGGCGGCTGCACCCGCTACGCCGGCGGCTGCACCGGCCTCCACTGTCAGCGGCGGCGTGGAGACGGTGCAGGGAGAGTGGCTAGAGCTCGAGTTCGAAGCGAGGCGCTGCATCCATTCGCGCTTCTGCGTCACCGGGGCGCCGCAGGTCTTTCTCGCCAACGTGAAGGGACCCTGGATCCACCCCGACGCCATGCCGGTCGAGCGGCTGGTCGAAGTGGCGCACGCCTGCCCCTCGGGTGCGATCCGCTATCGGCGCAAGGACGGGGCGCCCGAGGAGCCCGTGCCGCCGGTGAATCTGGCCGGCGTGCGCGAGGCGGGCCCTTACGCGTTCCGCGGCCAGCTCGAGATCGACGGTGCGCCGGCGGGCTTTCGCGCCACGCTCTGCCGCTGCGGAGCGTCTACAACTAAACCCTTCTGCGACGGCTCGCACTCGAAGATCGGCTTCTCCGCCACCGGTGAGCCGCCGAGCGGCAAGACCGACATGCTGCTGGCGCGCGACGGGGTGCTGGCGATCGATCCGCAGCCGAACGGTCCGCTGCGAGTGCGCGGCAACCTCGAGATCATGAGCGGCACGGGACGCGTGGTGGCGCGGGTGACGTCGGCGTACCTGTGCCGCTGCGGCGGCAGCGCCAACAAGCCCTTCTGCGACGGCACGCACTCGAAGATCGGCTTCAAGTCGACCTGAGCGGCGCTTTAGTTCTCGCCCGATCCCTTCCAGAAGACGGTCTTGCGCTTCGGGACGATCGCCGGCGACACCTGCTGCGAGCAGATGCCGCAGCTCGTGCCGCCCGAGAGCTGCGCCGCGCCGATGACCGCCGTGACCACCTGGCCGCCGACCGGCACCTGCGCAATCACGGGCGAGGGCGGCAGGCCGCCCCCGACGAACGGCACGTCGCGCAATCCTCCGCAGGCCTGCCCGGTCGCGGAGATACCGCCCGAGGCGTTGAAGAGGTTCGCCCAGTAACCGTACGCGGCGCCGAGCACCGTTGCGCAGGTACCCGCGGTCTGGGGGATGGGCCGATTGGTGCTGAAGGCGACCATGCCGGCCGCAATGATCGCCGAGGTGACCGTTTGCTCGCCCTGACCGTTCTGAATCAGGTTCATGAACCAGCCGCTCATCGTCGAGGTCGGCAGGACGCCCACCGTGCTGCAGGAGGTGCCGTTCGTGAGGCCGCCCGGTCCAGGATCGCTCGGACTGTAGGTGAAGTCCATCATCTTCGTCGTGTCATCGAGGTTCAACGCGCTGGTCGAAGCGAGGTTGTCCTTGAACACATAGAAGCGATTGACGACGTTGGCGTAGGGGTACTGGCTCTGCAGGGGGTGCTCGCGGTCTCCCGAGCCGAGGGCGACGTAGAGCTGATTTCCGGGCGCTGCGAGCAGCGCCGGAGCGAACAGGAGCTTGCGGCCCGAGCCGTTGGTGTAGGCAATCCGGTTCATCGCCCAACTGGACTGGTTGGCGCTGAAATCGAGCCGGTAGACGTTGCCGCCGGTATCGACCGCGTAGGCATGATCGACCACTCCGGGCGTTGTGACCGATATCAGCGCAATGTCCGCGGCCACGCTGCGCGTGGTCGAGAAGAACGCGAGCTGGGCACCCGTCTGGGCGTTGAGGACGAACACCCCCGCGCCCTTCGGGCTGGTGCATGTCGGAGTCGAGGTGTTGGCGTCCTCGCACGAATCGTAGCCGGCGCCCACGATGACGACCGGTGAGCTGTAGCCGAGCACGCTCGCGGCCACGGCCGGCGTGGACCACGTCTGTCCCATGCTGGTCGCGTTGGCGCCGAGCGCGGGCACGCAGTTGAGGTCGTTGGTGAGGTGCGGGCAGCCGAATTTCCACAACACCGCCGGCGACGACACATTGGTGACGTCGAGGGCGTAGAGCATGCGGCCGCCGCGACGCATGGTCGGGTAGATCCACACAGCCGAGGGAACCCGCTGGGCGTTGACCGCCCCCTCATACAGGCCGGACGTGCCGTCGTAGTAGTAGTTCTTGGAGAGCGGCGTCGGGGTGACGCCCGAGGGCGTCCCCGGGAAGTTGACGATGGGGCTGATCTGGTTGCCGTTGGCGTCCGTCATGTTGCTCCACATGAGCCGCTGCAAGCCCGTCGGCGAGGTGAGCGGCGAGGCGACGTAGGCGGTCGGTGCGGGGTTGTAGAACTCGGGCGGCACGAAGGCCCACAGCTCCCTGCCGGTCGCGCCGTCGACGGCGCGCAGCGTGCCGTCGTTCGAGCCGTAGAACACCCGTGTGCCGCTCGGGCCGTAGTCAACCGGCAGCGGTCGCGAGTGAATCTCATCACCGTGCAGCGACGGGCGGGACTCAGTGGAGGTTACCCCGTCACTGCCATTGCCGTTGCCGTTCTCGTCCTGCACGTCCTGGCCGAGGATCCAGTTCACGAGCGCCGGCGGCAGCCCGGTGTTGACGGTGTTGAAGGGCACCAGCGTCGTGCTGCCGAACACGCCGCCGACCGCGTTGGTCGTCAGCACGTTGCGCTGCGAGGGACTCCAGGTCGGGGAGCTGTTGGTCGTCGGCGGATTGTTGCCCTTGCGGATCACTTCAGCCACGCCGCCCTTCTCGACGATGGGTCCGTCGGGCACGTCGCTGTACTTGCCGAGCGTGGAGGTGGGGCACGTGCCCTTGGCGAAAGCGGTCTCCGCCATGTTGTTCCAATTGCCCTGCGCGTTCTGGCTTGGAGCGAAGTTCCAGTAACCGTTGGGGTAGTGCGCCGTGTCGGTCGAGTCGCTCGTCCAGAAGCTCTGTGCGCAGGAGCCGAGGAATCCCGTGAGGAGATTCACCGCCGGCTGGCCCTGGGCGTCGCCGAGCTCGATACTGCCAGTGACGTTGATCAGCTGGAACTGCTTGAGATTCCCCATCCAGCGCGGCTGCATCTTGTTGTCCGGCCGGAACATGGGGATGTACACCTGGTTCTTGTCCTGCGCCCGGTTGGTGGCGTTGACCGGGAGACTGGCGGAGGCGAACGTGGAATTCACCGCCTGGATCTGGTCGAAGATGGTGACCAGGGCGCTGTAGATCGCCGCCTGCGAGCTCACCTGGAAGTAGCGCCCGCCCCCCTGGCGTGCCGCGGCCTGGAGCGACGCGGAGTACGAGGCGTTCTGCTGGGCGTTGTACGCATCGAGAATGTACGTCGTGATCGAGCCGTTGTTGTTGCCCGAGGGCACCACCGCGCCGCTCTGATAGAAGAAACGCGTCCACTCGTCGGTCCAGGTATCGCCGCTGCCGCTGGGCGCGGCCGGCAGAGCCGTGAGCGCTGGCAGGACCGAGGGCTCGTACACGTTCTCGTACGGGCCGGTGCTGGCCGAGCCGTTGGCGTTGTTGGCGATGTAGATGATGTAGCTCGCCGCGCAGGGCTTCCCCGAGCTGATCGGGCTCTGATAGAGGCCGTTCGAGCCGATGGCCCATCCCGAGGCGAGCCCCTGGGCGTAGGCCGTGTATCCGCCGCTTCCCATCGGCCCGCCGCCGAGGTTGCCGGCGATGTCGACCCTGGGATTGGCGGCCGCGCCACCCGAGTAGGGAGCGAGTCCCGAGAAGTACTTGTAGACCTCGTAGAGCCCGGCGGTCTCGTCCTTGCTGGACATGCCGCTGAGCTTCTCGCCCGCCGAATTGATGTTACTGGCGATCTCCGACAGGATGTTCTGCAGGACCGTATTGTTGGCGCTCACCAACATGTTGCGGGCGCCGAAGCGGATGTAACCGCCGCCGCTGCCGTTGCCGCCACTGTTCGAGCTGAGCATCGCGAGGCCGACGTTGATGTCCAGTCCCTGCCCGGTGAGGTACTGCAGCACCTGGGCCATCGCCTGGACCTCGGCCTGGCCCTGGGTGGCCGCGTCGGGCCAATGCTGTGACGCCCTCGACCAGTTAGGGCTGTTGTCGATCAGGATCATGACGTTCGGAGCATCGCCACTGCCGCCCGACTGGCCGGCGAAGATGTCGATGTCGTCCGCGATGGCTCGGGGCGAGAGTGCCGCGACGGCGCATAGCGCCAGGGCCATGACGAGGGTGCGTTGGGTGCTCATGAGCTTTACTCGGGCTGAATTCATGTGGATAACTGGCTTCACGGGCAGGTGGCGGTCGACGGAACCCGCAGCGCCACCCCCTGGTCGACGACGTAGTTGGCACTGCTCATCTGGTCGGTGGCGGACGCCTGGATCTCCCAGACGCTGTTCGAGCACATGGAGTTGTTGTTGCTCGCCCCGGCCACCCCGAAGTCCTGCGATGCGCCGACCAGGCAGCCCTGGTCGTTGGGGTTGTTGAAGTTGAGCTGGGTGACGAGGATGGGCTGAATCGAATCGCAGCTCGGTGTCACCGTGACGATGATGTCGTTCGTGGTATTGCCGTTGACGCCGGCGCAGGTGGTGTTGGCCATGCCGTTGCAGGGCGCGGGGACCGCATTGGTCGGGGTCAACGTGAACTGGGTGCTGCTGATGACGGTCGCGACCGCGGCTTGCGCGGCGGCGAACGCCTGATTGCGCTGCTGCATGTTGCCGACGATCTGCAGGTTGCTCTTGCCGAGCGTGAAGGAGCTGATAGCCAGCATGGTGATCAGGAGCAGCATGATCAGGCTGACGATGAGGGTGGCACCGCGCTGGCGATGCGGGCTGGTGGTCATGGCGTGTTCCTGCTGGCCGGGTTGTTGAGCCGGGCGACCGCGTAGTAGACGTGGCGCCGGAATCCATCGTTGAACGGTCCGAACGTGTTGGCGGCGCCGCCCGCAGTCAGACCCAGCGTGTAGGTCTTGGTGTCGGCGTAGCCCTGCGTCGGAGTGAGGTCGCGCGTCAGGATGTTGATCTTCGCCGCGACGGTGTTGCCCCAGTAGCTCGCACAGGTCGCCGGCGCGCAGCCGAGGTAGCTGTTCGGGTCGGCGGTGTAGACGGCCGGCGTGCCGGTGGTCGGGGCGCTGGTGTCTAGGCCGTACTCGATCTGCAGGTTCTCGACGCCCTCGACGAGCGGCACGATGTTGAAGACACCCGGGCCGAGCTCGGCGCGCTTCAAGGTCGGGATGCCGTCGCCGGGCTGATCGTTGTTGGCGACGAAGTAGATATGGGTGCGGTACTGATAGAGGGGCGCTACCGTGACGCAGTCCTTCTGGTGCAGGGTGAAACTGGCGACGTTCGAGTCGAGCACGTAGTAGGTGCCGGCGCTGAATTCCGTCGCGCACCCCGAGGCCTGCAGGTATACATCCCCGGCCACCTGCGGGTCGCAGCCCGCACTGCCTACCGCGCAGGTGCTGGCCCGCCTCACCACCAGGATGTCGGTGTTGGCGCGCAGGTCGGTGAGGCACACCGGGGCGTTGGCGCCGTTGTCGTAGCCCTGTATGGGGAGAATCAGGGCACTGGTGAGCGTTGCCACGCCGGTGGCGCAAGCGTTGGGGAGCGCTGCCGGTATCGCAATCTGCGGATTCGGGGCCGAGAACGCGCCCGGATTGAGCGTGGCGAGGTAGCCGGCATTGCGCAGATCGTCGCTGATCAGCTGCAGCGCGTAGCTGCCATCCTCGGTCTGCTGGTTGGCCCGCTCGATCGCGTGCCGCTGGCGGCTGTTGCCCGCGAACGCCGAGACCAGAGCGGCGAGGATGATGAGGCTGAGGCTGATCGCCACCATCACCTCGATGATCGTGTAGCCGCCCGAGCGCGAGAGGGCGCCCGTGGTTACGTCCAGGGGCCGGTGGCGCGTGCTCGACGTACTGTCGGTTGTGCTCAGTAGCATGATGCGCTCAGTAGCACGAGGTGGTGGGAACCGTGACCGTTGAGGCAATCACGCGGCGGTTTGAATCGGGGGCTCCATACGAGCCCGCCCCGCAGGCCAGCGCGGGCGTCACCGTCGGCACCAATCCCTGCCAGGCGACCGCCACTTGATAGACCCCCGCCGTGCAAACGCCCAGCGCAGGATTTGGGGCCTGCAGCTGCGTGATGCAGCCGCGCGCCCCCGTCATAGCGCCGACGTTGGCACCGGAGTGCTGCTCGCTCGCGCCCTTGAGACCATTGCTCCACTCACACAGGTCGCGGTTGGGACCCGGCGCGATGGCGGTGCAGTCGGCGGGCTGAGCGTCGCCGGTTCCGACGGTGCCCGCGGTCACGTAGCTCGCCGCCTGCGTCGGGTTGGCGTTCATGCGCTCGGTGATCTGCGAGAGTGCCAGCAGTGCCTGGGCGCGCTGATAGGACTCCATCTCGGCGACGCCGATCTTGGTCTGAAGTGCCGCGACGCCGAGCAGCCCGAACGCAAGGATTACCAGCGTCACCAGGACCTCCACCAGCGAGGTGCCGCGCTCGGCCGCGCGGGAGGTGTGGCTACGGCTCAACATGTCTGGGCCGCCTTCATGTAGGGTCGGCCGGTCAGAGTGACCGACACGCACTGATAGTTGTGGGTGGAGCCGCTCGTGGTCGAGATCGCGAACACCGGCGCCGCCGTGCCCGCCGGCAGACGCCCGGAGGCGGTGTAGGTGACCGCCGCCTGCGGGGCGATCGTCACCGCCGTCTCGGCGGCATGGCTATCGAGCACGTTGTTGTTCACATCGAGGATCTGCCAGCCGTTCTGCCAGTTGCCCGCAATCGCCTGCAGGGTGACGGTGTTGTTGCGCGCGACGGCGTTGGAGCGCGCCTTGGCGAGCGCGACATACAGGTCCGATGCGCACACCTGGGCGCGCTGCGAGGCGATGATCCCGTTGAAGGCGGGCACCGCGAGCGTCGCGAGGATGGCCGCGATGGCGAGCGCCACCACCATCTCCGTCGCGGTGAATCCCTGTGCCCGGTGGCGCGGCGTGCCGGTCCGGCCGGCGAGTCTGAGAGTGCTCTGCGTATTCATGGCTGTCACCCGGTGTCGTCACCACACGTTCGTGGGTGTCTTGGCCCCGGTGTTGTCGATGGTGAGCGTGTAGTCGCCCGCCTGCGCCGTGCCGGCTTTCGGCGTCGCGGTAACCGTGAAGGTGGGTGGTGTAGCGCCCGGGGGGGCGATCGCGACGGTGTAATACGAGGTCACGTCCGACGAAACCGAGGGGTTGAGGGTCGCAAGATCCGCGTAGGCGCGCTGGTCGAGCAGGTAAGTCTGCTCGCGCTGCGCGATGTCCATCAGCGCGGACTCGGCCTCGCCGCGGCGCGACCGCTTCATGTACAGCGAATAGGAAGGCACGGCGATCCCGAGCAGGATCGCGACGATGGCGACCGTCACCATGAGCTCGATGAGGCTGAAACCGCCCGCGGCGCGGCGCGCCGGGAGCCGACTAAATGAGCTGTGCATGTCATGTTCCAGTGAAATCACGAGCGCCATCTCAACGTACTGGCCGGGCGGCGTCTGTGGGCCAATCGACGCAATGCAGCAGCGTGCCGACGTGCGGCAGGAGCGCACCGATGGACGGTGGGACGCGACGTCTTGTGTTAGGAGTTCGAGTTGGATTCTGTGAAACCGGACGGCCGGGATGTGACGGGTTCCCGGGTTCCGAGGCGGCTTCGCGCGCGATCGACCCGGGCGGCGCCGTGACGCCGTTCCGGAAATCAGTGCGATATGTCCACTGGCGCGGCCGCGGGCAGTGACAGGCGCGCCACCGCGCGGCGGAACTCTTCGATGCCCTCTTCACGAGTGCCGGGCTCGGGAGGCCCGTAGCGCAGCTGCGCGTAGCGCTCGAGCAGGGCGCGCACGGGCGGCGCGAGGTCCGGGCGGCGCGCGCTCACCGTCTCCGCATAGCTCAACGGTCCCTGGTGCAGGGCGCGGGCCGGCGCGACGCGTGCGAGCTTGCGGCAGAGCCGTGCGTAGGCCCGCGACAGCGCATCGGGAGGGGCGGGGCGCGCGGCGTGGCCGATGTGCCAGGCGATGATCGCGAGCCAGAGGGTGAGCGCCAGCATGAAGGCCCAGCCGAGGTAGCGCACGTCGGGGGAGCGGACGCCTAAGCGCCCGAGCAGGTCGAGCTGCGCCGGATAATCGAACCTCACGACGTGGTCGCTCCACCAGGCGTTCGCCGCGTCCCACTGCTGCAGCAGCCGCGTCAGCCACTCGGAGCTGCGCAGCAGCCGCTCGCGGGTGGTGAGCGCATCGGGGAGGAGGTCGAGCAACCCGCGGCGCAGCCGCTCGGGCGCGACCACTGCGGTCGGGTCGATGCGGGCCCAGCCGCGCCCCTCGAGCCACACCTCCGCCCACGCGTGAGCGTCCGACTGGCGCACCACGAAGTAGCCGCCGACAGGATTCCACTCCCCGCCGAGATACCCCGTGACCACGTGCGCCGGGACGCCCGCGCCGCGCATCAGCGTGACGAAGGCGGACGCGTAGTGACCGCAGAAGCCGGTGCGCGTGTTGAAGAGGAAGTCGTCGATGGCGTCCGCGCCGAGCGGCTCGGGCGTCAGCGAGTACACGAAGCCGCCGCGGTGCAGGTACTCCAGGGTCGCGGTCACGAACTCGGCATCGGAGCCGGCACGCTGCCTGAGCGTCTGCGCGAGAGCGAGCGCGGCGGGGTTGTCGCGCGAGCGGGCGGTGTCCTCGCGGCGGCTGGAGGCCGAGAGCGGCTCGAGCGAGCGCGTGCGCAGGTACGACACCGCATCGAAGCTGACCGGCTCGCTGACGGGCTCCGCGGCCACGAGCTGATTGTCGTACGTCAGGCTCACGTTGCTCGCGGGGGACTCCGCGGGCGTGTCGAGGGCGAGCCACCAGCGCTGGTGCGTGGGCTCGAGCGCCACGCGGTAGCGGTAGGGCCTCCCGATATATTGCAGACGCTCGCGCGGGTGGAAGGCGCCGGAGCTCCGCCGCCACGTGTGGCCATCGAAGTCGTGCAGTACCGGGCCGCGCCAGTAGCGCTCCTCGGGCGCCGGGGCGGCGGAGACGAACTGCACGCGGAAGGCGGGCTCGTAGTCCGCCACCAGCTTCACGATGCTGCCCGGACTCATGGTGTCGGAGAGCCCGGTCGTCGCCTCGGCGCCGCGCGGGATGGCCCAGAACGCGCCCGGCAGGCGCGGGAAGAACAGGAACAGCAGCACGGCGAGCGGCATAGCGATGAGC
>VAYK01000127.1 GCA_005884985.1 Actinomycetota bacterium
CCCGCTCGCGGCGGTTGGGCATGTAGTCGACCCCCATGTCGATACGGCCCGCCTCCCACGACTCGCCCTTGAATGGGTTGACGTAGCGCCCGCTCGAGCAGGTCGTCGACCGGACCCCGGTTCCCCCCGTAAAACTCGCAAAGCCGCCGCTGCAACCCTGCGAGGTGGCGCCGGCCGGAGCCAATGCAGCGAGTGCGATCGCCGCGGCGCTCGCCACCGTCCCGATACCCGCCCTGTTGCGCACCGCAAACAAGCCAGTCTCCTTCGTCCGCCTACGGGGTTAGCTATCGGGCTGGCGCTAAAGGAGCTGCGCCCCCACCGAGATGGGTTCGCCCCAAACCTGTCTGGTTCCCCTCTCCGTATGAGCCTCGACTGCCTCCGATGCGCCGCTGAGTTCTGCAACGGGGCCTGCGAGTAGCCCTCGGCTAATGTCGAGGACGGCATGCCATCGGCTGCCGACCCCGGCCGCCTTGTTCCTCCACATTCGAGCCGGCGCAGCAAATCCCCACGCGGCGCTGGCACTCCACGGGACCTCGCGCCCGGGCACGCATCGCGCGCCAGTGCCGCGGCGTCGAGCCGCTGAAGGGTGACCCATTCTGCGTCGCCTTCTGGATCTCGCCGGTCGTCTCGCCGGGGTTGCATTCGGGCTCGGCTCCTCGGAAGGTCGCTACCACGGGACCGGATGCTGGCCTTGCGGACCGTGGCGATGCGCCTCCTCCTCGAGTCGAGTGCGCAGTTGCGAACCTCGTCCCGCGGCCACAGCCCGCGAGGCCCGCGCCTCGCTGAGCGGCACCCGGAGGCGCTCGGCGAAGTCGATCAGCTCCTGGCGCTCGGTGTCCTCGCGCGCCCACTGGATCAGGATCGAGAAGAAGACACTGAGCATGATCACCCCGCCCTGGATCATCAGGATCGCCCCGGCGATGCTCTGGTCGGTGAGCGGCGAGATGCCGTGCGCGCGATCGCTCTCGACGTAGATCGGATAGAGCACCGCTCCCGACCACATGAGGATGTTGGCCATCCCCATGCTCGAGAAGTGGATTACCCCTGTGTAGCCGACCTTGGCGATGTGGCCGAACCACTGCGGCTTCGGGAGCGGCCCTAAGAGCGCAAGCCACATTACGAGGCCGGCGCCAAGGAAGCAGGCGTGCTCCAGCAGGTGAAGGAGGGCGTGCTCGTCCGCGGCCTGGTACAGGGACGGAACGTGCCAGGCGTAGATGACGACGATCCATAGGACGATCGCGAGGACGGGGTGCATGAGCTTGCGAAGATGGCGCAGCCCGGGGGCGCTCATGATCGGTCGTAGGACCGGCCCGGTGAGCCCGATCGCCAAGAGCAGCGCTGCCTCGTCGGTCAGGATCGTGTGCTGGATCATGTGACCGAAGACGAACTCGTCCGCGAGGTCATCCATCGGGCCGACGGTCGCGATCAGGAGCAGGAGAAGGCCGACGCCGAAGCTCAGCTGGCGCAACCAAGTGGGCGCGCTCCCGTGGTGGCGCAGATGACTGACGCGCCGCACGTACGCGAGCGCCAGAGCGAGCGGGAGGAGCGACTCGACCAGGGCGGTCACGCTCCGCAGATGATGACGGACGGCCCGCCGAGAGCTGGGCTCGTTATGGCTCGCTTAGGGTGGGTTAAGCCCTCGGACTACTATCAAGCGAGCGCTTGCGAACCAAGAGCCTCAGCGTCGTTGCGGGACTGGTGTTCCTCCTACTTGTGGTGGGCGCAGGCTGCGGTGGCTCGGGTTCGGCTTCGCCCAAAGCCAGCACCAGCGCTGAGTTCGCCGGGACGAGGGCCAATCCCCCTAAACCTGCGCCGCCCCTCGCGCTCAGGGACTCCCTCGGCCACCCGGTCAACATCGATCAGTACCGCGGCAAGGCTGTTCTGGTCACCTTCATCTACGACCACTGCCCCGACGTCTGTCCGATCATCGTCGGCAACCTCCACACGGCCCAGAACGAGCTCGGCCCCGAGGCCAACAAGCTCCAGATCATCGCCGTCTCCGTCGACCCCAAGGGCGATACGCCGCAGACGGTCAAGGCCTTCCTCAAGGACCATCAGATGACCGGACGGATGGAGTATCTGATCGGCTCCCGACCCCAGCTCGAGCACGCCTGGAGCGACTGGAATATCGTCGCCAAGTCCTCACCGACGAGGAAGATACCCGACGCGGTCGAGCACTCCGCCCTGATCTACGGGATCAGCGCCAGCGGCAAGATCACGACGCTCTATCCGGCGAACTTCAAGCCGGAACAGATCGTCCACGACGTGCCGATGCTCGCCGCGTCCTAGTTCCGCTGAATCCAGAAGTGCCTCGATCGCCATCCGACGAGAGAGGAGCATCGCTTCGCCGTCTCAACATTTCCTTTGGAGCGCTGACGGCACGACCGAGGCATGGCAGGCCGGCGGCGCTCTCGACGGCTCGCTACCGTCTCGGCGTGCCCAGCGAGCGCCTGCTGAGAATCGCCGCCGCCGTCCTAGCCGTGATTGGCATCGGGGTCGCGACCTACATCACAGTCACCGACGCGGGTGGCGGGGCGCCCACCTGCCTCGCCGGTGGCCATGGCTGCGCCACGGTGGCCAACAGCCACTACTCGCACCTGGCGGGCATCAACGTCGCCGTGTTCGGCATCGTCGGCTACGTCCTGCTGCTGGCAGCCGCCGCGGTGCCCGCCGATCCGGGCCGCTTCAGCGGCTTCGCCCTGGCGCTGGTGGGCTTCGGCTTCAGCGCATACCTCACCTACCTCGAGCTGTTCGTGATCAACGCGATCTGCCAGTGGTGCGTGGCGAGCGCGGTGCTGATGACCCTGCTGCTCGTCGTCAATGCGGCGCGGGCCTTCGCGTACGTCGGAACCGACCTGGCTCCGGCGCAGCCTGCATCCCAGGCGGACGAGGTCTGACAGAGGCGCGACCAAGGCGCGCCTTGGCTCGCTGATCTAGTTTTCCCGCAGATGACAAGCCGCAAGGAGCAGAAGGAAAGGCTACGGGCCGAGCGCCTCGAGCGGGAAGCCGAGGAGCAGGCCACAGAGCGGCGGCGGCGCCTCATGCAGGTCGGCAGCGGGGCGGCGTTCCTGGCGGTCTGCGCGGTTGCCGTCCTGATCATCGTCAGCCAGTCGGGCGGCGGCTCCGCCGGAAGCGGGAGCAAGGACGCCGGACTGATCGAAACGCAGCTGAAGGGAGTTCCCCAGCACGGCACGGTCCTCGGTGACCCGAAGGCTAAGGTCACCGTGGTCGAGTTCGGCGACCTTCAGTGTCCGGTCTGTCAGGCGTTCTCCTTCCAGATCGCGCCCAGCCTGATCTCCGATGTAGTCCGCAAGGGCGCCGCCGACTACGAGTTCCGCCAGTACACGATCATCGGACCCGACTCCGCCACCGCCGCCAAGGCGGCGCTGGCGGCCGGAGAGCAGGGTCGCTACTGGAACTTCATCGAGCTCTTCTATCGGAACCAGGGAACGGAGAACTCCGGTTACGTGACCGACGGCTTCCTCGAGGCGGTCGCCAAGGGGGCCGGCGTTCCCGACATCGCGAAGTGGAACCAGGATCGCCAGAGCTCGAAGTGGGATGCGGTGCTGTCGAAGGTCCGAAGCGAGGCCCAATCCCTCGGCATTAATGCGACCCCGACGATTGTCGTCGAGGGGCCCGGAGGGAGACGGGTCGTAGGCTCCGGCGTCCTTCCTCTGAGTGAGATCGAGGGCGCCATTAAGTCGGTTGAGTAGCAACCCCGCGATCCAGACGTGGGTCCAAGCCCATCCGGTGCACGGCGATCGTGGCCTCGCTCTCGAGGATCGCGTAGAGGTCAAGTGAGAATAGCCGTCAGATCGACCTCCCCGCTGAGCCAGTATCCCGAGCTCGTCCCCCCCGTCGCCATCAAGAGGCGGCTAGCGGCCGAGGAGCATCCCCATGAGGCCGCTCGAGCTGCGGTTCTGCAGGTAGCACTGGTGGTATTCCTCGGCGCGCCAGAACGGCTTGGCGGGCTCGATCGCGGTCACGATCGGGGCCCGAAAGCGTCCCTGGGCGCGCTCGATGACGTGCCGGGCGACCTCGGCCTGCTCGTCGGAATGGGCGAAGACCTC
>VAYK01000128.1 GCA_005884985.1 Actinomycetota bacterium
GCCCGTTCGAATCGGGCGGGGCGCACCATTTTTTTCAGCCACCTAGACCCGCAGAATGACGCCACCCACGACGACACTAACGCCACCGGCAAGCGCTACCGTGCGGGCCACGGCGCCATACTTCGCCGCGACGCCAGCAACGTTTAGGTGGTGCGAGATTACCCATCCTCGCCATACCGGCAGAACTGCGAGGAAGCCAGGCGGCTGAACGCCAGTGGCTTTTGCGACAACACGTACTCTTGCCCCCGGGTCAGCGCGGAAAATCGTGCCGTTGATTGCTGGGACATTGTATCCGTAGGGAATCAGATCGGCCGGCCTCGGGACTTGGTAACATGTGCCCTATTCGGGCCTCGTGGAGGAGCCAAATGGCCGATTTCACCAGACGTGAATTCATGAAGACCGGGCTCGCTGCGGGAACACTTGCGGTATCTGGCCGTCTGCCGCTGATGGCACAGCAGCGCCCCACGGCAACGGACTTCGTCACCCTGGGAAGGTCCGGAGTGAGAGTCACGCGTTTGGCGTTTGGCACGGGGAGCTTCAGCGGCCAGGTTCAGCGCGATCTCGGACAGGACGGGTTCACGCGCCTTGTGCGCCATGCCTACGATCGCGGCATCCGCTTCTTCGAGACCGCCGAGTCGTACGGGGAGATGCACAAGATGCTGGGCATCGCGCTGAAGGGCATCCCGCGGGAGAGCTATCAACTGATGTCCAAGGTGACGACTCGCGACGGTGTGAGCCCGCAACAGAAGGTCGACGAGTTGCGCACGCTGGCGAACACGGAATACTTCGACATCATGTTGCTGCACTGGCAACATACCGCCACCTGGCCAGCCGACACCCGCCGCTGGCAGGACGCGATCCTGGAGGCCGAATCGAAGAAGGCCGTGGTGAGCCACGGCGCGTCGGTCCACGGCCTCCCGGCGCTGCGACGGGTCCCAGGGAATGAATGGCTCAACGTTGCCATGATCCGGGTGAATCACAAGGGCAAGAGCATGGACGCCGAAGACTACGCCACCCAGGGGTTGGGGAACGTTCCCGAGGTCGTCGAGCACGTGAAGAAGGCTCGGAACGAAGGAATGGGCGTAATCTCGATGAAGCTCGTCGGCGAGGGCACATTCAACCGCGAGGACCGGCAGAAGGCGATGAACTTTGCCTTCAGGCAGGCTGGCGTCGATTGCGTGACGGTCGGTTACAAGAGCACGGGCGAGATCGACGAGGCGATTGAGAATCTGAATATGGCGCTTGCGTAGGCGCGTGGAAGCGCCGAGGACGGGGGTTGGCTCCTCAGGTAGGATTCGAACCTACAACCCTCCGGTTAACAGCCGGATGCTCTACCCTTGAGCTACTGAGGACCAGTTTACCGCGGAGGGCCCGCGGCGAACCCACATTATAGGAACCGTGCGCGCGAGCGTCAACGCTGCGCGAACGCGGGCGCCGCCTGGCGGCGCCGCGCGGGCACGAAGAGCTCGTGTTCCAGCAGGCAGGCCTCGCAACCGGCGAGGCGGGCGGAGCGGCCGTGGGCACAGGCGTCCTCCGCGACTCCGGCCTCCGCGCCGGCCACGAATCCGGCGATGGACGCGACCACGGCCGGATCGCGGAGCACGCGTCGATGACCCAGGCCGCTCGTCTCGAGAAAGCGCGCGCCCGGCCAGGCGGCGGCGATCGCCGCCCCGTCCGCGAAGGGCACCTCGCGGTCGTCGCGGTCGTGCACGACGAGCAGCGGCGGCGGCTCGCTGAGGCCGCGCAGGGGGACGAGAGGCAGATCCTCCCAGCGCGCCTGGATCCGCGTCTCGCTCTGCCGCCGCATCTCCGCCATCACCGCACGGCTCAGGCCGAGCCGGCGCCCGAACCTTTCGACCCAGGTGAGCGGGTCGGCGGGCGCGCCAATGAAGACGAGGCGCTCGACCCGCAGGCCTTCGCGCACCGCGAACGTCACCGCCGCCGCCCCGAGCGAATGGGCGATCACGGCGCGCGCGGGGCCGAGCTGCGCCACGACGTCGGCGAGGGCGCGCCCGATCTCCACGCCCGAGCTGCGCCGGCCGGCGGAGGCGCCGTGGCCGGGGCCGTCGACCGCGATCACGCGGAAGCCGCGCGAGACGAGCGGCGCCACGAAGGCGCCGAGCTGCTCCGCGCGTCCGCCCCAACCGTGCACGAGATAGACGGCGGGACCGCTCCCCCACGACCACGCGGCCAGGCTCCCGGCGCGGCTCTGGACGGCCAGGCGTTCCGCGCCCGCCGGCAGGAGGGAGCGCGACCTCCGGGGCCGCGGTGGCGTGAAGAAGAGGGCTTCCGCCCAGCGCGCGGCCAGGGCCGGAGACAAGGCCGCGGCGACGGCGAGAGCAGCGCGCGTCACGCGCTCGGCGGCCTTGGTCATGCCGTCCTCCTCTGACGGGGGGCGGATCGCGGACGCACCGGCCGGCGGCGCGGTGCGGCGCGGGACGGACCGCGCCGGCGCGCGGCCGCGAGCAGCGCCTCCATCGAGGCCCGCGCGCGAAAATCCGCCGCGGGGTCGCGCAGCAAGCGCTGCGCGTGGTGATAGCCGAGCATCACCGAGTACAGGTCGTGCGCGAACTGCTCGGGATCGGCGTCGGCCCGGAAGTGGCCCTCGCTGATCCCGGAGCGGAAGCAGATGGCGATGCTGTCCATCCATTCCTTCTGCAGCCGCACCAGCTCGTTACGCGCGGGGCCGGGTCGATCGTCGAGCTCGCTGGCCGCGGCCACGAACAGGCAGCCGCCGGGGACGGAGTGCGAGCGGCTCCAGCCCAGCCAGCGTTCGAAGATCGCGCGCACGCGCGGCTCGCCGCGGGGCTCCGCCAGGGCGGGACGGACGACCGCCTGCACGAAGCGGTCGGCGGCAAAGCGCAGGATCTCGACCTGCAAGGCCTCCTTCGACCCGAAGTGGGCGAAGAGCCCGCTCTTGGAGAGGCCCAGGTCCTCGGCCAGGTGGCCGATGCTGACGCCTTCGAGCCCGCAGCGGCTGGCCAGGGCGGTGGCCCGCTCCAGGATGGCTTGCCGGGTGACCTCTCCCTTTCCCATGTCTCTAGAATAGCACGATCGTTCGTTTTGTCAAAGGGAAATCCGTCAAACCCCGCGGTGTAACATCCGGCCCGGGTGACTCGGTACCGGATGGCCGCGCTGGCTGCCGTACTGGTGCTGGGGGCCGCCCTCCGCTTCTACCATCTGGACCGTGAGGGCCTCTGGACCGACGAGGTCCTCTCCGTGGATCTCGCGCGGCGGCCCTGGCCGGCGCTGCTCCCGGCGACCCAGGAAGACGGCCATCCTCCCCTCTACCTGACCGCCTTGCGGCTGTGGATGGGAGCGTTCGGGGACGGAGAGGCCGGCGTGCGCAGCCTTTCCGCGGTCATCGGCGTGGCGACCCTCGCCGCCTTCTTCGCCCTGGCCGCGCGCCTGCTGCCGATGCGGGGGGCCCTGCTGGCCACGCTGCTCCTGGCCTGCTCGCCCTACCACGTTTACTACTCCCAGGAGGCTCGCAACTACGCGCTCCTCCTGCTGCTGACCGTCCTCTCCTACCTCGCCTTGCTCGCCTGGGACGAGCGCCCGCGGCCCGGGCGCGCCCTCGCCTACGTGGCCGCCACCACGCTCCTGCTCTACACGCACGTGTTCGGGTTCTTCGTGTGGGGAGCGCAGCTCCTCTGGATCGCGACCCGCGCTCGCAAGCGCGAGGATCGGGTCTTCCGTCTCCTGCCCTCGGTGGCGGTCGCCGTCCTCGTCCTGCCCTGGCTCGTCGCGCCCTGGACGGCCATGCTCTTGAGGCAGACGAGCGCCCGCACGACGGGCCTCCATCTGGCGCGGCCGACGCTGTGGAGCCTGTTCACCTCCGCCTACCAGTTCGCGGGCGCGCCCCTCACGGCGGCGGTGCTCCTTCCCGCCGCCGCCCTCGAGCTGTACCACGCGCTCGCGCGGGACGAAGGCGATGGCGCCGCGGAGAGGGGGCGCCAGTTGGGCCGCCGGCAAACGGCCGTGTTCCTGCTCCTGTGGGCGGCCCTGCCGCAGCTCGTACCGTTCCTCATCTCCCAATTCGCGGTCCCGATCTACATCACGCGGGCGACGATCGTGACCCTCCCCGTCCTCTATCTCCTGGCGGCGGCCATCCTCGACCGGCAGGGCGGGCGGTGGTGTTTCGCGGTCGTGTCGATCGCCGTCCTCAGCTCCCTCGGCGCACAGGCCCTGTATTTCAAGGGGCGGACCAAGGAGCAGTGGCGGGAGGCGGCGGCCGCCGTCGACGCGCGCGCGCAATCGGGAGACGTGGTGGTGTTCGACGCGGGGTACGGACGGCGCGGCTTCGACCACTACTCGCACGCGCCCGCGCTGCGGAAGGTCGCGATCGCCAACGACCTCGCGTCGCCAGCGGGGGCCGGCGAGCTTGCCGCCCTGCCTGCGGACACGCGGCGGCTGTGGGTAGTCCGCTTCCAGCGCCCGCCGGGACGCGCACGCGTGGTCGAGGCCCTGGCCGGCCGGTATCGCCTGGCCGGGTTCGCGGCCTACCCGGGGATCGAGCTGTTCCTCTTCGAGAAGTCGGGGACTAGCCCGATTTCGTGAGGTCGGCCAGGACGAGCTTGGCCACGCCCTTCAGGGTCTCGAACACGCCGGGACCTTTCGCCGCCACCGCTTCGAAGATGGGCTCGTTCTTCTTGGCCAGCAGCTTCTTCATCTCGTCCACGCTCGCGACGTTGGGAAGGTCGCGCTTGTTGAGCTGGAGGACGTAGGGGATCGCGGAGAGGTCGTAGCCCTGCGTCTTGAGGTTCGTCTCCAGGTTCTCGATCGCTTCCACGTTGGCGTCCATGCGCTCGACCTGGCTGTCCGCCACGAAGATCACGCCGTCCACGCCCTTGAGGATCAGTTTGCGGCTCGCGTCGTAGAAGACCTGGCCGGGCACGGTATAGAGGTGGAAGCGCGTCTTGAACCCGCGCACCGTGCCGAGCTCGAGGGGCAGGAAGTCGAAGAAGAGCGTGCGGTCGGTCTCCGTGGCCAGGGAGATGAGCTTGCCCTTGGCCGCGGGGTTCGTCTTGTCGAAGATGTACTGCAGGTTGGTCGTCTTCCCGCACAGGCCGGGGCCGTAGTAGACGATCTTGCAGTTGATCTCGCGGGACGCGTAGTTGATGAAGGTCATCTGTGTGTGGTCCCGCCCCTACTCGCTGAACAAGCTGTCGATGTCCTCGTCCGTGATTTCGGCGAACGGGCTCTCGAAGGCCGCCCCCGCCTGCGCCTTCTCCCTCTCGACCTTCGCCATGATGTTGGCGAAGACGCGGTTGAGCTCTTCCGAGGCCTTCTTCACGCGCAGGCGCACGAGGCCGAGCGAGGAGCGCTCGTCGAAGATGACGACCAGGATCACGCGCTGGGCCACGATGGAGATGTGGATGTTGTCCTTCTCCCCTTCGTGGAAGAGGATCGAGAACTCCTTCTCGCCGATGAGACGGGCCAGGCCGTCGGTAGCGGCCACGTTGCCGGCGGTGAGGGAGGCCAGCGACGTGGTGTCCAGGTTCTCGATGTCCCCGTGGGCGGCGATCTGCTGTCCGTTCTTGTCGACGAGGAAGACCACCTTGGAGTTGGCATCGACGCGGAGCTTGGAGATGATGGCCTTGATCTGGTTGAACTCCTCCTCGTACATGACGATGTCGGGCGCCATCCGTGATCCTCCTCTAAAGCCGTACCACTGCTGGCCTTGCGCCAGACGGCCGACCTCGCCGGGGAAGCCCCATTGTATACGATCAGTACTCGCGGCGGCCCTCGAGCGCCTTGGCCATGGTGACCTCGTCCGCCCACTCGAGGTCCGATCCTACGGGGATGCCCATGGCGATCCGGGTGACCTTCACCCCGAGCGGCTTGAGCAGGCGGGAGAGGTAGACCGCCGTCGCTTCCCCTTCGACGGTCGGGCTCGTGGCGAGGATGATCTCGTCCACCCCACCCGAGCGCACGCGCTCGAGCAGTCCCTGGACCTTCAGCTCGTCGGGTCCGACGCCCTGCAGCGGGGAGAGCGCGCCGTGCAGGACGTGGTAGCGGCCCTTGAAATCGCGCGTGCGCTCGACGGCCACGAGGTTGTGCGGCTCCTCCACGACGCAGATGATCCGGTCCGACCTCGCGGGATCGCTGCAGGTCGCACAGACCTCGCGGTCGGTGATGGCATTGCAGATGGAGCAGGTGCGCAGGGCCTCGAGCAGCTCGCCCACGGCCGCGGAGAGGCGAAGGGCGTCTTCCTTGGAGCCCTTGAGGAGGTGGAAGGCGATCCGTTGCGCGGACTTCGGCCCGATCCCGGGCAGGCGCCGCAGCTCGTCGATCAACCTGGTCAGCGGCGCGGGATGGTCCACTCGAGGAGTCTAGTCGGCACGCGACGTGCACGGAAATCACCGGGAGGCGAACCATGTCCGTGATCACGGGAGTGGAACGTGCCGAGCGCAAGGAGCTGAAGTGGAGGATGGACCGTGCCGAGCCTCTGGTGCTCCTGGAAATCGAGCCCGAGGATGAGTACCGCCGCGGACACCTGCCGGGCGCCTTGAGCGTCCCGCCGGAGAGAGTCGCGGAGCTCGTCCCCAAGCTCGTCCGCGAGCGGGAAACCGAGGTCGTCGTCTACTGCTGCGCTCCCGACTGCATGGAGGGGCGCCGCGCGGCCAAGGAGCTCGAAGGGCTGGGCTACACGAACGTGCGGTCCTACGACGGCGGCAAGCGGGACTGGGTCGACCACGGGTTTGCGCTCGAGAACGAGAGCGCGCCGGCCGTGTTCGCGCCGGGTCCCGCGCCCGCGGGCAAGGTCGAATAGCGCTCAGGTCGCGAGCGAAGGTTCGATCCGCGCCAGCCGGTTGGACGGGCAACCACTGTTTTCGTTTCACCGGCCTAGAGCCTGAACCTGTCGCCGTCACACCGCGTCGGCAGAGTGATCCCGAGCACTCGCCCACGCCGGATCTGTCTCCATACTGGCGTTCCTCGCTTTGCGATGGTCCGGATCACGTCCGGGCCGCCCCGCTGCGACGGAGGAGGGCACGAACCACCGCGCGGGGCTCGGAGGCCAGATCGAAAATGGGCGGGAATTTCGTTTGTCGTCTGCTGACCGTTCTCTGCGTGACGACGTGGCTGCGGGCTTCCGCGGCGGAGGCGGCCGCGCTGCCGCTTCCTCCGCAGGTGTTCCTGGACAGCCGGCAGCCGGTGCTTTCCGGCCAGGTGATCACCGTGGCCGCGGGCGGCGACCTGCAGGCCGCGATCGATGCCGCGCTTCCCGGCGACACCATCGTGGTCCAGGCCGGAGCGACGTTCCGCGGACCGATCACGCTGCGCACGAAGCAGGGCGACGACTGGATCGTGATCCGGACCTCCGACCTCGCCGGCCTGCCCGCGGAGGGCACGCGCGTCTCCCCCTCCAATCGCGCCGCCATGGCGCGCATCGCGACACTGACGTCCTCCGCCGCCATCGGCACGGAGGCGGGCGCCCACCATTACCGCCTCGTCGGCCTCGAGGTCGCGGTCGACGACAGCGTGTCGCTGAGCTACGGCGTCGTCGCCCTGGGGGACATCGGGCCCGGTCAGACGACGCTGGCCGACGTCCCGCACGATCTCGTGATCGATCGCTGCTACGTGCATGGCCATCCCGGCGGAAACCTCAAGCGCGGCATCGCCCTCGACAGCGCCCGCACTGCGATCGTGGACTCCTACATCGCCGACCTCCATTCCGACGTCCAGGACGCCCAGGCCATCGCAGGGGTCAACGGACCGGGCCCGTTCAAGGTCGTCAACAACTATCTCGAAGCGGCGGCCGAGAACATCATGTTCGGCGGATCCAACCCCCGCATCCCCGGCCTCATTCCCTCCGACATCGAGTTCCGTCGGAACCACTGCTCGAAGCCGACGTCCTGGCGCGGGCTGTACGTCGTCAAGAACCTGTTCGAGCTCAAGAACGGGCAGCGGGTGCTCGTCGACGGCAACCTCTTCGAGAACAACTGGGTCGGCGCCGACCAGGATGGCAGCGCCATCGTCCTCACTCCCCGCAACTCCTACGACAACGGTGTCGATGCACGCTGGTCGGCCGTGCAGGACGTGACCTTCACGAACAACGTGGTGCGGCACTCCGGCGGCGGGTTGAGCCTGCTCGGCCTCGACACCAGCGGCGGTCAGGACGTCCAGACCCAGCGCATCCTCGTCCGCAACAACCTCTGGGACGACCTCGGGGGAGCCACCTGGACGGGCGGCGGGCGCTTCCTCACCCTCGCCGAAGGGCGGGATCTGACCGTCGATCACAACACCGTCCTGCAGACGAGCAGCGTCAGCCACTCCTGGGATCTTCCCCTGACCCCGACCGCGGCCACCGAGGGCTTCGTGTTCACGAGCAACCTGGCCGCCCACAACGCCAGTGGCGTCACCGGTGACGGCACCGGGCCCGGCAACGGTACCCTCGCCGTCTATTTCACCGACGTGACCTTCGCCGGCAACGCGTTCGTGCGCACGGTGGCCAACGTGCCCCCGGCCTACATGTATCCGGCCGGCACCTGGTTCGGCGATTCGTGGGACGAGGTCGGCTTCGTGAACCGGCTCGCCGGTGACTATCACCTCGCGGCGACGAGCCCCCTGCGCGGCCTCGGAGCGGACGGCCGCGACGTGGGCGCGGACATGGATGCCATCGCCATCGCCCGTGCGGGCGCGGTGGCGGCCGCCGCCCCGCCCGTGCGCGTCGAGCAGGACCAGCCGCCCGTCTCGCTGTCCGGCGGCTGGCTGAGCAACGCCATGGTTCGCCACAGCGCGGGGACGGCGGCGCTGGCGATGGGCGCCGGAGTGCGCGCGACCTTCCCCTTTACCGGAACCTCGGTCGCCTGGATCGGATATCGCGATGCATGGTCGGGGATCGCACGCGTGTGGCTCGACGGCGTCGACCAGGGCCTCGTCGATACCTACTCCGGCAGCGGAGAGTGCGCGACCAAGTCCGCCGCGGCCGCCGCGCCGTGGGTCTGGGTCGACGGTTTCGAGTTCACGCCGACGTCCGCGTCACCGTCCCCGTCGCCCTCGCCGTCTCCCTCCCCGGTCTCCGGATGGACCCGGGCGGAGGAAGCGGACCCGTCGGTGTCCTACGAGGGCGGGTGGCTCGAAAATGCGATCTCGCTTCATAGCGGCGGGCGCGCCGTCCTGTCGATGGGCGAGGGGGTTCGCGCCGTGTTCCACTTCGTCGGGACGGCGGTGCGCTGGATCGGGTGGCGAGACGCCTGGTCCGGCATCGCGCGCGTGTCCATCGACGGCACCGAGCGCGCCGTGATCGACACGTATTCCAACGGCGATCGCGCGCAGGCGGTGCTCTTCGAGACCGAGGGCTTGTCCGACACTCCCCACACGCTGCAGGTGGAGATCACGGGAACGAAGAACGCGGCGGCGTTGGCGTCATCGGTGTGGGTGGACGCCTTCGACGTCATCGGCTACGCGGCCCCGGCGTCCGCCCCTTCCCCGACCTCGGTGTCTCTACGCCGCGTCGAGCAAACCGATCCCGCCGTCGCCTATTCCGGCGGGTGGCTCTCCAACGCCATCTCGCTGCACAGCGCCGGCAGCGCCGCCCTGTCGATGGGGGCCGGCACGCGCGCGTCCTTCACCTTCAACGGCACCTCCGTGCGCTGGATCGGATGGCGCGATGCCTGGTCCGGCATCGCGCGCGTCTCGCTCGACGGCGTGGACCGCGGGCTCGTCGACACCTACTCGAACGGCGATCGCGCACAGTCGGTGCTCTTCGCCGCGGACGGCCTCGCAGCCGGGCCTCACGCGCTGCAGGTGGAGGTCACGGGGACGAAGAACCCTGCCGCGGCCGCGCCGTGGGTCTGGGTGGATGCGTTCGACGTCGGCGGTGAGTGACGACGGCGCCGGCCGCCACCGCGGCGACGCCCGCGTCTACCAAATCAGCCTTGCCCCGACCTGCACCTGGCGCGGATCCCCGACGCCGGCCCGGATCGTGCCGTCGAAGTTGAAGATGAGGTTCGTGTTCTGCGGCACGAGGATGTTCGCGCTGTTGAACACGTTGAAGACCTCGACGATGGGCTCGAGGGCCGTCGTCTTCCCGAGCTTGAACTCCTTCGACAGCCGCACGTCGAGCGAGGAATAGGTGTTGTCCTTGCGGCCGGTGTTCCGCTGGACGACGGAGCCGTCGGGGCGGATGCGGTCGGAGGGCCCGGCGACGAACGGGGCCTGGGAGGGCGTGGTGTCGGTCGTGCAGTAGGGCGCGACGCCCTTGGCGCAGAAGGACAGCGGCTGGGCGGACCGGTACGAGTAGCGGAAGTTGACGTTGACGTCGCCCGGGGCCTGCCAGAGGAAGAACCCGTTCGCGCGGTGCCGCTGGTCGCGGTCCGAGTAGCCGTACTCCGCCTCCAGGTCCGTGATCTTCGCGTAGCGGAACGTGAACGGGTCGCGCTCGTTGTCGTCATCCGACTTGTCCCACGAGAGCGTGTAGTTGGCCTGGAACTCACCGTGGTGAGGTCGCCGATCCCGTTGATGCCGGCCGGGGGCAGCCCCGAGGACCAGGGCGAGCCGAGCAGCGCGTCGTTGCGGTTGAGAAAGCGCGTGATGTGCCGCCCCGCGGCGTAGTTGTACTGGACGAGGCCGGACAGGTCGGAGCTGAGCTCGCGCTCGATGGCTGCCGAGCCCTGGTAGGTCCGCGGGTGTACGAAGTCCTTGTCGAACACGAAGACGCCGGGGAAGAACGGGATGCCGATCTGGCTCTGGGGGATGAGGTTCGGGTACGCGGGCACCGGACCCAGGATGCCGGTGAGCGCGCTGTTCCGGAAGATCGTCTGGCCGCGGCTGCCGTTGGTGGAGCGCGAGGAGGCCAGCGACAGTCCAGGCACGCGGC
>VAYK01000130.1 GCA_005884985.1 Actinomycetota bacterium
ACGGCGCCGGGGGCTGAGCGAATGCCTGGGTGCTCAGCGCGAGGCTCGCGACAACGATCGCCGCGGTGATGGCGGCAGCCAGTCGTCCCTGAAAGGTCCGAGCCTGTTCGAGCTCGCGCCTCGCCACCGGGCGAGCATACCCGAGACGGGGCACTGCGGCAGCCGTGTCGCCGCCATGCGGGTCACGCCCTACGAGTCCGAGTGAGCTCGGCGCGGACTCGAGTCAGCTCGCTGCGACTGATTCGTCGGCCTCTCGCGCGGGACGTCCGAGGCCCCTGGCTCGCCGGGAGGTCGCGGAACAGGCGCCAAGGCTCACGTGGCACGTAGCGGTCATGTCTCTGTGTCGCTCTCACGCTGCACCGGTCATCGGTCGGGCGTGCTCCGGCGGGCAGAAAAGTGGTCGCTGTCGAGGTCGCTCGGGACCACCCGTTCTTGCAGCAGGACGGCCGTCTCGCGTCCATCGGGCCCCTCCGTCGTTACAAGGATTCTTGGCATCGTGAGCCTCCTTGGGTGGTTGGCGTCACCATCTTCGCCCGTCGACCTTGTCAGCGGATCAAGGCCGGATAAGCATTCGGTGAAGGCAGCGGCATGTTGCAAGCTCGGACGCAGCCGGTGAGAGGTGCGCGGCCCTTACATCAGCGCTCTGTGTCTTTGAGCTAGGCTCGCGCTATGCCACGCACCGACGGACTGCTTCGCGGAATTGAGCACGCGTTTCCGGATCGTCCGTTCACGATCGAGCTCTGGGACGGGTCGCGGGTTCCGTCGACGCGTCACGGCCCGACGGTGACGGTCCGCTCTCCGCGGGCGATCGGCCACCTTCTGCGCGCCCCCGGCGAGCTCGGGCTCGGCCGTGCCTACGTATGCGGCGAGATCGACGTCGACGACCTGGACGGGGTGATCGCCCTGCTCGGCCGTTGGCATGCCCCCCCGCTCAGCCTCCGCCAGCGGCTGCGGTTCGGGGCCTCGGCGCTCAGGGCAGCGGGGCTCCATCGCCGCCAGCCACCCCCCGCCGCCGAGCTGCGCCCGCCGCGGCGGCGGCACACGAAGCGCCGCGATGCCGAGGCGGTCCGCCACCACTACGACGTCTCGAACGAGTTCTTCGCGCTGTTCCTGGACGAGACGATGACCTACAGCTGCGCGTTGTTCGAGGAGGGAAGCCAGACCCTGGAGGACGCCCAACGGGCCAAGCTCGAGCTCATCTGCCGCAAGCTCGCGCTCGAGCCCGGCCAGCGGATGCTCGACATCGGCTGCGGCTGGGGAAGCCTGGCGATTCACGCGGCGCGTGAGCACGGCGCGTCGGTCTGGGGGATCACGCTCTCGGAGCCGCAGGCCCAGCTGGCCAGGGAGCGGGCGCGGGAGGCGGGAGTGGAAGACCGGGTCGAGTTCAGGGTGATGGACTACCGCGACCTGCGGGCAGAAAGCTTCGACGCGGTCGCCAGCATCGGCATGGTCGAGCACGTCGGCGAAGGGCAGATCGACGAGTACGCCCGCCAGATCGCCAGCGTGCTGGAGCCGGGTGGTCGGGTCCTCAACCACGGCATCGTCGTGCTCGCGCCCCAGGAGCGCGGCGTCCACATCGGCGGCGAGTTCTCGAATCGCTACGTGTTCCCCGACGGCGAGCTGCTCAACCTCTCGCGGATGCTGCTCGCCTTCGAGCGGGCCGGCTTCGAGGCGCTCAATGTCGAGAACCTGCACACGGACTACGCCGAGACGCTGCGGCACTGGACGACACGCTTCGAGGAGCACCTCGACGAGGCCGAGCGGCTGGCGGGCAGCGAGCGCCTGCGCGTCTGGCGCCTCTACCTGCGCGCCGCCCGCAACTCCTTCGAAACGGGCCGCAACGCCGTCTACCAGCTCTTGTGCAGCCGGCCGCTCACCGAGGGCGCCCGCTCCGCCCCCACCGGCGCTCGCCACGAGCCGGCGCGTCGCCGAGTTCCCCCGGAGCGCGTCCCGGCCTAGCCCGGTTAGCCCGGTTGAGCAAGCCGGTCCACATCGGGTGCTCCGGCTGGAATTACCGCGACTGGCGGGGCGTCATCTATCCCGAGGGACTGCCCGCGCGGCGCTGGCTGGAGCGGTACGCGGAGCTATTCGACACGGTCGAGGTCAACGCCACCTTTTACCGGCTGCCCTCCGAGAACGCAGTCAAGACCTGGGCCGAGCAGACCCCCCGGGGCTTCGTGTTCGCCCTCAAGGCGAGTCGCTACCTGACCCACGTCAAGCGTCTGAAGACGATCGGCGAAGGCGCGAAGCGATTCTTCGATCCGCTCGGGCCGCTGGTGGCGGCGAGAAAGCTCGGCCCGGTGCTGTGGCAGCTGCCGGAGAGCTTCCAGCGCGACGATGATCGCCTCGGGGCGGCGCTGGAGGGTCTGCCGAAGGGTCGCCACTGCTTCGAGTTCCGGCACCCGAGCTGGTTCGCCGAGGAGGTCTACGTCCTGCTGCGTCGCCATGGCGCCGCGCTGGTGATCGGCGATCACCCTGAGCGCCCGTTCCAGACCCACGAGATCACCGCGAATTGGACCTACATTCGCTTCCACTACGGGCGTCGCGGCCGCCGGGGCAACTACTCCGAGCGCGAGCTGGAGCGCTGGAGGCGCCGGATCGCTGCGTGGCGCTCCGAGGTCGAGGTCTTCCTCTACTTCAACAACGACTGGGAGGCGTTCGCCCCCCGAGACGCGCTGTGGCTGGCGGAGCGCCTCAGGGATTAAGTGCGCGCCCGCGAGCGACTAGCGACGGATTGCGGCGGGGGCGCGAAGCGCCTCCAGCACCCGCTCGGCGACGGCCTCGCCGGTGAACCCGACCTCCTCGCGCAGGAGCGCCGGCTTGCCGTGGGTGACGTAGCGGTCGGGGAGCCCGATACGCATCACCCGCGCCCGTGACCGCGGCGAGACGAAGGCGTCCTCCAGGTGCTCCAGCACGGCCGCACCGAAGCCGCCGGGAAGCACGTTCTCCTCGATCGTCACCACCAGCTCGTGATCGCGGGCGAGGCGCTGGAGGAGCTCGGCGTCGAGCGGCTTTGCGAACCGGCCGTCGGCGACGGTGACCCTGAGGTCGTGCTGGCCGAGGATGCCGGCGGCGCGCAGCGCGACCTGGACGCCGTAGCCATAGCCGAGCATCGCCACCCGCTCACCCTCGGCGAGCAGCTCGCCGGTGCCGATCGGGATCTCCCTCGGCCGCTGCGGCAGGGAGACGCCCTCGGCGGCGCCACGGGGATAACGGAAGGCGATCGGGCCGTCGTCGTGGACGAGCGCCGTGCGCAGCATGTGGACGAGCATCGCCTCGTCGCGCGGCGCCATCAGGACCACGTTGGGAAGCGGGCGGAAGTAGGAGATGTCGAAGGCGCCGTGGTGGGTGGGGCCGTCGTCGCCCACGAGGCCGGCTCGGTCCATCGCGAAGACGACGTTGAGCTGCTGGAGGCAGACGTCGTGGACGATCTGGTCGAAGCCGCGCTGGAGGAAGGTCGAGTAGATCGCGCACACCGGCTTCGCCCCTTGAAGCGAGAGACCGGCGGCGAACAGGACCGCGTCCTGTTCGGCGATCCCCACGTCGTAGTACTGCTCCGGCACCTCCTTGCCGAGCTTGTTGAGGCCCGTCCCCCCCGCCATCGCCGCGGTGATCCCGATCACGCGGCGGTCGCGCTTCGCCTCGGCCACCAGCGCGTCGGCGAACACGGCCGTGTACTGGGGCGGCGACGGAGGCGGAGGCGGCTCCAGCTTCTCGATCGCCTCCGGCGAATCCGTCTCCTTGACGGGCGCGGGCTTCGACTTGGCGGGCTCCCTGTGAGCCCGCCCTCCTCTGCCGGGGTGAAGCCCTTTCCCTTCACCGTGTGGATGTGGACGACGACCGGCCGCTGGGCGCCCAGGGCGTCCCCGATCGCGCGACGCAGCGCGCCCACGTCGTGGCCGTCGATCACGCCGACGTACGCGAGGTCCAACTCCTCGAACAGCAGCCCGGGCGCCGCGTAGGACTTGATCGCCGACTTGATCTCCGGGCCGAGCCGCTCGATCCGCTCGCCCACGAGCGGCAGCCGGGTGAGGCGCTCCTCGACCCCCTCACGTGCGTGGTAGAGGCGCGGGTTGAGGCGGAAGCGCTGGAAGTAGCGTGCGAGAGCGCCGACGTTTGGCGAGATCGACATCCCATTGTCGTTCAGGACAATTACGATCGGAGTCTCGAGCCCGCCGGCGTTATGGAGCGCCTCATAGGCGACGCCGCCGGTCAGCGCCCCGTCGCCGATCACGGCGACAACGTTGCCGTCCTCGCCGATTCCCTTGCGCATCGCCTCCTTGAGGCCGACCGCGTAGCCGATCGAGGTCGAGGCGTGGCCGGCGCCCATGATGTCGTGCTCGGACTCGAACACCGAGCAGAAAGGCGCCAGCCCGCCGTACTGGCGGATCGTGTCGAGGCGCTCGCGCCGGCCGGTCAGCACCTTGTGCGGATAGGCCTGGTGGCCGACGTCCCAGATGATCTTGTCGCGCGGGGAGTCGAGCAGGCTGTGAAGCGCGACCGCTAGCTCGCAGGCGCCCAGGTTGGCACCGAAGTGGCCGCCGATCTCGCCGATCACGTCGATGATCAGCTCGCGGACCTCCTGGGCGAGCCTCTGCAGCTCGGCGTCCGAGAGCCCCTTGAGGTCCTCCGGGCCCTGGATCAGGTCCAGGAGCCGCTGCTCGTTTTTTGGTCGGTGGTCGTCCGTCACGACTGTCGGGTGTAGATGAAGTCGGTGATCTGGCTCAGGTCGCGGGGATCGCCGCGCACCGCGGCGAGGGCCTCGTGCGCCTTTCGATGCGACTCGGCGGCCAACTCGCGGGCGCGCTCGAGTCCGAACAGGCTGACGTAGGTGAGCTTGCCATGTCGCTCGTCGCTGCCGTGCCGCTTGCCGAGCTCCTCGTCGCTTCCGGTCACGTCGAGGATGTCGTCGACGATCTGGAACAGGACACCCAGCTCCTCGGCGAAGCGGCGGTAGGGAATTGTGTCAGGTTCATTCGGCCCCGCCAAGACCAGTACGACGCCGAGGCTGGCGGCGATCAGGCGGCCCGTCTTCAGCGCGTGGAGGCCTCGCAGCTGCTCTGCGCCCAGCTCCTCTTGGGTCACGTCGACGTACTGTCCGCCGACCATCCCGTCGACGCCGATCGCCGCCAGGAGCTCGCGCAAAGCCGCCAGCACCGAGGCCGGCTCGCCCTGCTGGTGCTCGGTGAACAGTCGCAGCGCCTCGGCGAACAGCCCATCGCCGGCGAGGATGGCCACGTTTTCGCCGAACACGACGTGCGAGGTCGCTCGGCCGCGGCGGAGGTCGTCGTCGTCCATCGCCGGCAGGTCGTCGTGGATCAGCGAGTAGGTGTGGATCAGCTCGATCGCGGCGGCAGCGGGCAGCATCGACTCCGGCTCGACCGCGAGCGAGCGGCTCGTCGCCAACGCCAGCACCGGCCTGATCCGCTTACCGCCGGCGAGCAGCGAGTATCGCATCGCCTCGTCGAGCCCCTCGGTCTCGGGGATCGCCGAGAATCGCAACCCGGCGAGGTATTTCTCGATCAGCTCGCGAAGGTCGTCCGGGTAGGTGCTCACGGACCCTCTCGCGCCGCGATCTCGCGCAGAGCGCTCTCGATCTCCGAGCCCGCCTTGCTGACGAGCTCCGCTGCCTCGCGAGCGAGGCTCTCGGCTTCCTCCTCGGGAAGGTCGGGGTCGCGAAGGCGGGTTGCGATCTCACGCAGCCTTTCGGCGAGCTGTTCGGTGGAGCTCATCGCGGGAAACGGTACATCGCCACGGGCCGCCTGCCGAGACGAGTGTCTAGGCCGACTCGGCCCTTGCGGCGCTCCCCAGGACGCCGTTTACGAACCCGGGCGCGTCGGCGCCGCAGTAGCTACCCGCGAGCCCCACCGCCTCGTCGATCGCCACCTCGGTCGGCACGTCGTTGCGGTGGTGAAGCTCATACAGGGCGACCCTCATGATGCTCTTCTCGAGCGCCGCGATCCGCTCCAACTCCCACCCGCGCGCCAGCCGGGCGATCTCGGCGTCGAGCTCGGCGCGGTGCTCCTCCACGCCCTCGACCAGCTCCCGGGTGAACGGCTTCGCGTCGTCGAGCGCCTCGGCGGGGCGACCGGTCACCTCCCCCTCATACAGGGCGAAGACCGCGGCGCGGCGCTGGTCGGAGCGGCGCATGCCGTGGCCGTCCGCGCCTAGGCCCGGGAGACGTACTCGCCGGTCCGGGTGTCCACCCGAACCCTGTCGCCCTCATTGACGAACAGCGGGACCTCCCGGAGGCTGTGTCGCCCTTGACGCCCGGCTGGGTGTCGGTGACGGCCATCTCGACGGCGCTCTGCACCTGGACGCCCGCGGGGCGCTCGTCGACGAACAGCACCTCCACCTCGGAGTTGGGAAGCACCCAGCGCATCGCCTCGCCGGCGAGCTGGCGCGGGATCTCGAGCTGCGAATAGTCGGAGTTGTCCATGAAAACGGCCGCCTCGCCGGAGTCGTAGAGGTACTGCATCCTCCGGGTCTCGGTCCGCACCGGCCTGAACTTCTCCCCTGCCCGGAAGGTCTTGTCCTGGACGCCGCCGTCGTCGAGCTTCCGTAGCTGCGTGCGCACGAAGGCCCCACCCTTGCCCGGCTTCACGTGCTGGAACTCCAGGATCCGGTAGACCGCCCCGTCGAGCTCGATGTGCGTCCCGCTCTTGAACTGGTTGGTGGAGATCACGCGTCCGCAGGGTAGCGGGAGTCAGCAGCGTCGCTTGCTTCTCAGCCCGGCCCTGCCGTTCGAGACGCGCGACCTAGGATGATGGGCGTCATGGCCACGGCGACGGATACGCGCGTCCCCCGGCTCAGATCCGTGCTGCGTGAAGGGGAGGGGGTGATGCCGCTGGAGCTGTTCTTCGACCTCGTATTCGTCCTCGCGATCACGCAGTGCACTGCGCTGATGTTCCATCAGCCGACCTGGGAGGGGCTGGCGCAGGGCACGCTTGTGCTCGGGGTGCTCTGGTGGTCGTGGACGGGTTACGCGTGGTTGACGAGCGTGCTCGATCCCGAGGAGGGCGCGGTACGGATCGTGATCTTCGCCGCCATGGCCGCCTTCCTGATCGTTGCGATCTGCGTCCCCGAGGCCTTTGGCCAGCTCGCGCTCGAGTTCGCGCTGGCCTACGGAGCGGTACGCGCCGCGCACATCGCCCTGTTCATGCTCGCCAGCCGCGACGATCCCGCGCTGCGCCAGTCCGTCACCGGCCTGGCCGTCAGCACGGCGATCGGAGTTGCGCTGCTGGTCGGCGCGTCGTTCCTCGACGGGCTCGCGCAGGCTGGGCTGTGGGCACTCGCGCTCCTGCTCGACATGGGCGGTCCGTTCCTGTTCGGCGCCGAGGGCTGGAAGCTCGTCCCGGGCCACTTCGCCGAGCGACACGGGCTGATCATCATCATCGCCCTCGGGGAGTCGATCGTCGCGATCGGGGCTGGCGCCGCGGCTCACTTGACCGCCGGCATCGCCGCCGCGGCCGTGCTCGGCATCACTCTGGCCGCGGCGATGTGGTGGGTCTATTTCGACGTGGTCGCGCTGGTCTCCGCGCGGCGCCTGGCCCGCGCGGAGGAGGGGCGCGAGCGAAACGAGTTGGCCCGTGACTCCTACTCCTACATGCACTTCCCGATGGTTGCGGGCATCGTGCTCGTTGCGCTGGGGCTGAAGAAGACGCTCGGGCATGTAGAGGATCCGCTCGACACCGTGCTCGCCTTCGCGCTTCTCGGCGGGGTCGCCCTCTACCTGCTCGGGCTCGTGGGGTTCCGGTTTCGCCACATTCGCTCGATCAACCGGCGGCGGCTCCTGCTTGCCTTGGTTATGTTCGCGCTGCTCCCCGCGGCGGTCGAGCTCCCCGCGCTGGCAACGCTGGCTCTGGTTACGGCGCTGATGTGCGCGTTGATCACCTACGAGACGATCAGCTACGGCGAGGGGCGCGCCCGGGTGCGTCATGAGGATTTCGCGCCGGAGCCGCCCGCCAGCTAGCGTGAGTCGACAGTAGAGTCGGGCTCGGTGAGCACGGCGAACCCGATCGAGGTCGAAGGCGCCGAGCTGGCGTGGTCGAGCGATGGACAGGGGCCAGCGATCCTCCTGATCCACGCCGGGGTGGCCGACCAGCGGAAGCGACCCGACGAGGTCGCGGGGGTGCCGTGAGCCGCAGCACGATCGTCTTCTTTCCCGAGGGCGCCTTCGGGCCAACCAACAATTGCGTCGGGATCGGCGACGTGCTTCGCCAGCGTGGGCATCGAGTCGTGTTCGTCGTCGAGGACTCATTTGCGGGGACGCTCGAGCAGAAGGGGTTTGAGGAACGGCTGATGCGCCTGGCACCGACCCCCGAGCGGGAGGAGGAGCCCGGGCAGCTCTGGAAGGACTTCATCCGCGACACGGCCCCCGTCTTCCGGAAGACGACCTTCGAGCAGCTCGGGGAGTTCATTGCCCCCACCTGGCAGGCGCTCCTCGATGGCGCTCGCTACGTCGACGATCGGCTGGTCGAGATCTTCGACGAGCTGCGCCCGGATGCGATCGTCGAGGACAACGTCTGCGCCTTTCCGGCGATCCAGGCGAGCGGGCGACCCTGGGTGCGGATTCTCTCCTGCAACCCGCTGGAGTTGAAGGATCCCGAGCTTCCGCCGCCCTTTTCCGGCCTGCCGCTCGACGATCGCGCCGACTGGGATGACTTCCGCGCCGAGTACCGCAGGGCGATCGGCCCGATGCACGCCGAATTCAGCGACTTCTGCGTGGCACGGGGCGCGCCGCCGCTCCCGGAGGGCGAGATGATCCACGAGTCACCCTGGCTGAACCTCTACCTGTACCCTCGCGAGCTCGACTACCCGCGTTCCCGGTCTCTGGCGCAGACCTGGCACAACCTCGAGTCGAGCGTTCGCACCAGCGACCCCCCCTGGAGCCCCCCGGCGAAGCTTGCCGACGGCGCGGGGGCATTGATCTACGTCAGTCTCGGCTCGCTCGGCTCCGGCGACGTCCCACTCATGCGGCGCCTGGTGGCCGCGCTGTCGCAGACGCCCCACCGCTACATCGTCTCGAAGGGCCCACAGCACGACCACTACGAGCTTGCCGACAACATGGCGGGGGCGGAATTCCTACCCCAGGCATCCCTGCTGACGCAGGTGGACGCGGTCATAACCCACGGCGGCAACAACACGACCACTGAATGCATCCACCACGGCAAGCCGATGGTGGCCCTGCCCATCTTCTGGGACCAGCACGACAACGCACAACGCGTCCAGGAGACGGGCGTCGGCGTCCGGCTTCCCACCTACTCGTTCGCCGACCACGACCTGGCGGCGGCGATCGACGCCCTGCTCGGTGACCGCGGCCTCGGCCAGCGACTGCGAGGGATCTCGCAACGGTTGCACGAGAAGCCCGGCAACGTGCGCGCCGCCGACCTGATCGAGCAACTCGCGGCGACCGCCCAGCCATAAGCCCCCCGAAATTCGGCCCAGCGGGTCTGGCGGCGCCCAACTTGTTGCTTCGTCAAGTATTTGATACAATGCTTTCAGCAACGAACCTGACTACATGGAGGCTTCATGACGCGGACATCACCCGCGCGTGATGGAGCTCGCTCGCGTCGCCCCCGCGGCCAGCACGCCGCCACGAGATCGAACCGTGCGGAGCGACGCGTAAGGACCCATCGCGCCGAAAACACCGAGACAACCGACAGCTTCCAGCTGTTCCTGAACGAGGCTGCCCGCTATCCCCTGCTGACCGCGCAGGAGGAGGTCGAGTTGGCCCAGCGCATCGAGCGCGGAGACCTCGAGGCCAAGGAGCGGCTGATCAACTCCAACGTACGGCTCGTGATCTCGAACGCCCGCCGCTACCAGGGCCTGGGACTGTCGATGCAGGACCTGGTCCAGGAGGCGATGCTGGGCTTGATCCGGGCGGCCGAGAAGTTCGACTGGCGCCGCGGATACAAGTTCTCCACCTACGCGACGCTTTGGATTCGTCAAGCGATCCAGCGGGGCCTCGACAACACCGGCCGCGCCGTTCGCGTGCCCGCCCACGTGGCCCAAAGGCAGCGGACCGTGAATCGAGTCGCCGCCCAGCTCACGGGCAAGCTCGATCGTGAGCCCAGCGACGAGGAGATCGCGGCCGAGGCCAAGCTACCGCTCGACGACGTCATGGCGATGCGCGACCTGACCCGGGTCACCACCAGCCTGGACGCGCCCGTCTCCGAGGACGGCGACGCGACACTCGGCGAGCTGCGCGCCGACGAGGCGCAGGCGGTCGAGGACGAGATCGCCGATCGCCAGCGAGAGCAGACGGTCGGAGCGGCGCTGTCGAAGCTGCCCGAGAGTGAGAGGCGCGTGATCGAGCTGCGCTTCGGCACCGGCAACGAGCCGGTGGCGACGCTGCGCGAGGTCGGTCGGGAGCTCGGGGTCACCCAACAGCGCGTCCGCCAGCTCGAGGAGCAGGCGCTGAAGCGCCTCGCCGGCGACGACTCGCTCGCCGCCTGGCGAGAGGCCGCCTGAGCCGGACCCCGACGGCGCTTCTAGGCGTGGGCGTCGTCGCGGTGGCGATGGGCGCCCGCGAGGCGCCAGTACTCGACCGCATCCTCGCCCGGCAGCCACCCCGGCAACGCCAGGGCCAGGCGCTCGGCGATTGCCACGGCGTATTTCTCGTAGCTGCCGC
>VAYK01000129.1:0-2133 GCA_005884985.1 Actinomycetota bacterium
GCGGAGCGGGTCGAGCGCCAGCTGAACCAGGCGGGTTACCAGACGACGCGCGTTCGCCAGCAGACCGACGCCGCGGTCTACGCCGTTCTCGTCGAGAAGATACCGACGGCGCGTGAGGCGCAGACGCTCGTTGCGAACCTCCGCGACGAGGGGTTCGACAACGTGGCGGTGCTCGGCGAGAACGAGCCGCTGACGGTCCGGGTCGGCACACCACTGCCGCTCCGGGGGGCGGTGCAGGTGGCCGAGAGGCTCCGCGCCGCCGGTCACCAAGTGCGGGTGTCGGCCCAGCCGGGCGTGGCCGTGACGTTCGTGATCCACGCCGGCAACTTCCTCACCGCCGAGGAGGCCGAGGCGAAGACCCAGGAGCTCGGGCGCCTCGGCCTGGCCAGTCAGGTCGTCAGGGTGAAGTAGGCTCCCGGAGAGCCGCAGTTGACGATGGACTTCGCGCTCGTCCTCCTGATCGCCTTCATCGTTTTCCTCGTCGCGCTCGTCAAGACGGAGCTCGGCCTCTACCTCGTGATCTTCTCGATGCTGCTGTCGCCCGAGATCGCCACGGGCAGCGCGGCGCTGGCCGAGCACCGCCGGGTCGTCATCAGGACGGAGGATCTCGTCCTCCTCGTCGTCGCGTTCAGCTGGCTCGCGAAAACCGCCGTGAACAAGGAGCTGGGGCTGACGCTCAAGACCCCGCTGAACCGGCCGATCATGGGATACATCACCGTGACGGCCATCGCGACGCTCGTCGGGTACGCAACGGGAACGGTGCAGGGGCTCGGTGGATTCTTCTATGTACTGAAGTACGTGGAGTACTTCGTCGTGTATTACATGGTCGCCAACAACCTCAGCGACCGGTCCCAGGCGTGGCGGCTCGTCGCCGCAGCCTTCCTGACCGCCGCGATTGTGAGCGTCATCGGGGCCGCCCAGATCCCGTCGGGCGAGCGGGTGTCCGCGCCATTCGAGGGCGTTGAGGGCGAGCCGAACACTCTCGGCGGCTACCTGGTCATCACGATGGCGCTGGCGGGCGGCATTGCGCTCGAGACGCAACGTCTCCGGGTCCGGTTGATTTGTCTCGGGCTGGTCGCGCTGATGCTGCTGCCGTTCGCCTACACCCTCTCGCGCGCCTCGTTCCTCGCCATCCCGTTCATGCTCATCGCGTTTGGCTTCCTCTCGTCGCGCCGGCGGACACTGGTCAGCGCCTTCGTGCTGCTCCTCGTCGCTGCTCCCCTGCTCGGGCTCGCGCTCCCGAAGCAGGTGGTGAACCGGATCCTCTACACGTTCGAGCCCGAAGCTGGCTCGCCAACGATAAAGCTCGGAAAAGTCGCCTTCGACCCGTCGACCTCCGCACGGCTCATCAGCATGAAGGAGGCCCTGGAACAATGGACGCGACGTCCGATCTTCGGCTACGGCGTCACCGGGGCGGGCTTCATGGACGCGCAGTATGCGCGAACCCTGGTCGAGACCGGCGTCATCGGACTCGCCGCTTTCCTCTGGCTCGTGTGGTCCGCGCTCAAGTCCGGTCTGGGGTCGTTCCGGACGCTCCGCGACCCCGAAGAGCGCGGACTGGCGCTGGGATTCCTGACCGGGACCGTCGGCCTTCTCGTGCATGCCATCGGCGCGAACACCTTCATCATCGTCCGCATCATGGAGCCGTTCTGGTTCTTCGCCGGTGTCGTCATCGTTTTGCCGACGTTGCCGGCCGTCGGGGCGGCTAGGCCCGGGCCGCCGCGGGCCTCCCCCCTCTCGACGTGAGGGCGCGCGGCGGGTTCGCGTCCCGGGCCCGGAACGTCCGGCTGCTAGTCGCCGACGTCGATGGAGTGCTCACCGACGGACGGATGGTGCTCTCGGAGCGGGGGGACGAGCTGAAGTTCTTCCACACGCGCGACGGCGTGGCGGTCACGCTCGCCAGGCTCGCCGGGCTCAAGACGGCGCTCGTCACGGGTGAGCAGAGCCCGATCGCCAAGGCGCGCGGTGACAAGCTCGGGATCGACGTGGTCGTGCTGGGCGCACGACGAAAGGCCGACGCGTTCGAGGACGTCTGCGCTCAGCTTGGCGTCACGCCCCACGCGGCGGCGTATGTGGGCGACGACTTGCTGGATGTGCCAGCCCTCCAGGTGGCGGGTCTCGCGGTGGCCGTCG
>VAYK01000129.1:2272-6168 GCA_005884985.1 Actinomycetota bacterium
CTCGGCGCAGGAATACGAGATGATGTCCGAGTTTTATTCCTCGAATTATGCCCCCTATTTACCAGACAAAAAGGACGCCCGCATCCTGGATGTCGGTTGCGGCGCGGGACACTTCTTGTATTTTCTGAGGACTCGAGACTATACGGCGATGACGGGCATCGACCTGTCCCCAGAACTGATCGACCATTGCCGTCGGACGATCTGGGCGAATGTGATTCATGGCGATGCGGTCGAGTACCTCGAGAGGCATCCTTCGAGCTTCGAGCTTGTTTGCGCCAATGACATCGTGGAGCACATCCCCAAAAGCGACGTCGTCGGATTCTTGTCGGCGTGCCGGCGCGGGCTCGCGGCGGGGGGGCGGTTGCTCGTCAAGGTGCCGAATATGAGCAATCCGTTCGCCTCGGACCTCCGGTACCGTGATTTCACCCATGAGGCGGGCTATACGGAGTCCAGTCTCCGACAAATACTGTGTCTGGCCGGCTTTGAGACCGTTCGCGTCTTTGGATCGGTTCATCCCGCGAAGGGCTGGAGGGCGCGCGCGCATCGCGTGGCGGAGAAGGTTTTGCACGCGTTGATCCGCCGGGCTCTGATGGAGATGAACTACAGCGTGCCTTCCACCTTCAGCAAGCTGCTCATCGCCGTTGCCCGGGGCTAAACGTCAGGACGACGAGCCGCCGATGTCTTTCACCCGATTCGTGACGCCTTTTCCCGTGACGATGCCGAAGTCCCTCGGAGGGCCGACCGCGGTTCAGCTATTGCTGTCCTTGGCCATTTTCGTCGTGGTTATGCGCCAGGGCGCCGTCTATGGCTATGACTCCGCGAGCTACATCGCCCCAGCGATTATCCGTACGCCGCTGACACCGTGGATGATCGCCGCCTTCCGTTTCGTTTTCGGCGAAAGCTGGGCCGCATGTTTTGTGACCTTTCAGACTTTAGCCGTACTGCTCTCCTGCTTTTATTTCGTCAATGCGGTTGCGACGGTCTTTCAACCGGGCCAGTTTGTGCGCCTGCTGATTTTTGCGATTGTCGCGGCGCCGCTGCTGGCGTACGAGATCGGCAATTATATCCTTACCGAGGCCGTTTCCTACGCGCTGCTCCTGGTATCGTTCGGCGCAATCGCGCAGTTGCTGCTCGATCTCAGGTGGCGAAAACTGATTCTGCTTGGTGGTGTTGTGGCGATTGACCTCCTCAACCGCCCACAGATGATTTTCGTCTACGCGGTATATTTGCTGGCGTTACTGCGCTTTTCACTTCGCGAGAAGATCTGGAAGACGACGGCGCAAACGTTGTTCGTGCTGGGGCTTGTCGCGGTGCCGTATGTTTCCGCTGCACTCGCGGAGCACGTCTGGAATCTCGCAAGGCACGGCTCCTACGTCGCCAGCAATTTTACGGGCGTTGTGCAGGTGGCGGCAAGCCTGCTGTATGTTTCCGATAGTGACGACGTGCCTCTTTTCCGCGGCAAAAACTATTGGGTCAGTGTGAAAAAAATATACTCGGACATGGACGAGTACAGGCTCTTTGCAAAATACCGCCACGAAGTGGACATGAATTATGCGACCTATCTGTCGGGAGGGATACGGCCGGTGGGGATTTATACCCCCCATTCCGCGAGAAGCGATGTTATCTACTGGCATACGCTGGTTCGGGAATTGTACGCGGCGCAGGTTGGTCATGACATAAGCCGCCAGGACTGGAACAACGGTAAATACATTGATTACGGCGACAGCAAAACCTGGCTTGCAGTGCAGAACCACTCGGCGGATATCGCGTCGACCCTCGTCAGGGCAAGAGGGAAACAGTACTTGCAGCTTCTGATCTCGAAGCTCAAGTCACATGTGTCGCTCTTTGAGATGTGCATAGTCGTGGCCATGGTCGTGCTCCCAGCTATTGTCGCAACGCCATGGTCACTATTTCTCAGCCTAGTAACAGTCGCGCATGTAATTAATCTGACGATCGTGGCTCTGTGCACCAACCTTTGGCCACGCCTCACTTTTTACACCGATCATTTAGTGCTCGCTTCAATTGTGCTGTGCGGAGGCATGGCAGTTTCTGAACTTCGGCGAAAGGCGCCTCCGCGAGGCCAGCCTTAGCAGGCTATGGGGAAACGATGGTTGAGAGCGCGATTCATGGGCGTCCCGATAGGCGTGATCCGAGCCGGAACGACGTCCCTCATCGTGACGGAGTCCGGCCCCAAGCGGCAGAGCATGGAGCGTGAGGTCCTGTCCGGCTGCCCGCTCTGCCAGGCTCGGCGGGCGGTGCCCTGGGCGACGATTCGCGATTACCAGAAGGCGACGGACGAGACCTTCACGATCGTCCGCTGCGCCGGCTGCGGCCTCATCTTCCTGAACCCACGTCCGCGCGGTTCGGCGCTCAAGCAACTGTACGGCTCCGACTATGGTCCGTATGCCGAGGACGCCAGGGAAAACTTTCGGATATTCAATCCGGCCCAGAGCGTATTCGACAGGTGGAAGGATCGGGTGAAACGCGACGTCCTCGCGTGCGCGCTCGGGTACGCCTCGCCGGATCGCCTCTCCCGCCGTCGGCGGCTGGCGGCCCGCTGCTTCAGGCGCCGGGTGCTTCGGGTCCATTATCGCTTGCCCCGGTGGGTGCCGGAGGGACGAGTGCTCGAGATCGGCTGCGGACCCGGGTACTTCCTCACCGTCCTGAGAGACCTCGGATGGCAGCCCACGGGGCTCGAATGGGACGCCGAGTTCGCGCGCCGCGTGTCCCGGGAAACGGGGATCCGTGTGCTGGAGACTCCGGAGTCGCTCGAGGCGGTGCCGGACGAGACGTTCGACGCGGTCGTGCTGTGGCACGTTCTCGAGCACGTCCCCGATCCGGTGGGGACGATGCGGGAGGCCCGCCGCGTGCTGAAACGCCGTGGTGAGTTGCGCATGGAGGTGCCGAACGCGCTCTCCCTCTCGGCCACGCTGCTCAAGCCGTACTCGGCGGGCATCGCCGAGCCCCGCCACTTCTTCCACTTCTCACCGCGCACGCTCGCTCTGGTGCTGCGGGCTGCGGGATGGACCGACTTCCACATCCGCACGATCCCCAAGGGGAACTGGTGGGCGTCTGGCCTGCGTCACCGCGGGGAAGTGGTGCGAGGACACGTGCCGGAGCGTCCCTGGTTCGAACGACGTCTCGCGAGGTCCGCGTTCCGTGTCGGCTCGCGAATCGCCGCCGGGTTCGGCCTTGGCGAATCGCTGCTGGTGAGCGCGACGAGGACAGGGTGAAGCGTCGGGACTGGATTCGGCTCACCGGGTCCATCGGGTTCGTCAACGTCGTCACGATCGCCGTCGGCCTCGGGTTTCAGGCAGGCGTCGCGCGCTTCTTCGGGGCCACATCGACGATGGACGCGTACGTCGTGGCGCTGGGGCTGCCGGACCTCATCGGCAGCGTCTTTTTGCTGGCCACCTTTCCTACCCTGACGGCGCCGCTCTTCGCCGACGTCCGCCACCGCTCGGGGGAGGCGGAAGCCTGGCGGATGGTCTCGCAGTTGATCACGTTGCTTGCCATCGTCGGGCTCGTCTTGTCCGCGTTTGTCTATGCCCTGGCCCCGCCCCTTGTGACCGTCCTCGCCCCGGGGTTTCACGGCGACAAGCTTGCAACGACGGTGCGGTTGACTCGGCTGCTCTTTCCCACCGTGATTCTCGCCATGCTTCGATCATCGCTGATGGCGCTCCTCAACATCGAGGGTCGATTCACGCTTCCTTATGTGGTGATTCTGGTGGCGAAGGCGGCGGAACTGGCCATGCTCGTGTCGTGGGGACCGTACCAAGCGATCGAGTTGCTCGTCGCGTTGGTGTGGTTCGACGGCATCGTGACCACGGTCGTCTTCTGGCTCCTGCTTCCCGGCCGACACCGGCTTCGGCCGTTGTTCCGGTGGACCCCGACGG